>NZ_JBFTLQ010000090.1:0-28996 GCF_056396525.1 Cupriavidus sp. 05T41 | reverse complement strand
CGGTCTGACGGTCAAAGCGACGATCCAGCCAAGTCAGCCACCGGTCGACCGCGTCGCGTAGGTCTTCCAACACGATAGGCCCTTCGCGCAGCGACTCGATCCAATCGACGAACTCATATTCACTGTGTTCGCCCCTGGCCTCCAGATACCTCTCGATCCCGCCAATGTCCTCGGGCGGACATGGCCCGCAACCCGCCACGCAACGGGGCAGCCGACCAGGATGTTCCCGCAGCATACGCCGCTCCATCCGTATCTCGTGGCGCCACCACGCGTTGAAGTCATACACATAGACGAAGCCTTCGTGTTCGCGGAGATGAAACGCGGTCAGMGGCAGTTCGTTTGCCACTGTGCAGAACTGCAAGATGCCCTCATGAGCTTCGCCGTAACGTCTGCCACGAATGCTGAACTCGTGCAGATGTTCGTCGGCCCAGCCCATGACGACTTGGATGACATTTCGCCCGAGGGTCAAGTGCTCGGGAACGAGGACGCGCCGCCAAACCGGCGGGCTCAGGCCGCGCAGAGCAATTCGAAGTTGAAGGACGGAGATCGCCGGCCCAGGATCGGAAGCCATGCGCGCATTGTAGGTGCCTCATTGGCCTCTCGGCAGCGGTCCTGTGGTTTGCCCCCGATTTGGCGCGCTCTCGTCAGCACCGGCTGCGCAACGTCTTGCTTCGGGGCCACGCATGCGCTAAGTTGACCTGTATCAACTTTTCCCCGCTGCAGAAGCGCATCATTGTGCATTGCCGCACGCGCGGCGCCTGGTGTGGGCATCACGGTGAAAACGGCAGCAAGGGCACGGGCGGCTTGAGGATGATCGCATGACCGGAGCAAGGACAGCGCCAGTGGCGCATCGCCGGACGGCCATGCCGGCACGGTTGGGGGCCACGTGCCCGCATGGACCGGCTCCGCCCGCACATGGAGGCTGCCGGTGAGCGCGAGCCGGGGCGTGGTTGCTGCGGTGCGCGGCAGCGTCGTCGACGTGCGCTTCGAGGCGGGGCTGCCGCCGATTCGCACCTTGCTGCGTACCGGCGTGGATGGCCGGATCGCCATCGAAGTCCTGGCGCAGCGGGATGCGCGGCATGTGCGCTGCATCGCGCTGACCTCCACCCAGGGGCTGGCGCGAGGCATGGCGGTGCAGGACACCGGTGGGCCGTTGCAGGCGCCGGTGGGCGCCAGCATCCTGTCGCGCATGTTCGACGTGTTCGGCCAGCCCATCGACCGGTTGCCGGCGCCGCAGCATGTCCAGTGGCGTTCGGTGCACCGGGCGCCGCCGCCCCTGTCTCAGCGCTCCACGCAGTCGATGGTGTTCGAGACCGGCATCAAGGCGATCGACGTGCTGCTGCCGCTCGAAACCGGAGGCAAGGCAGGCCTGTTTGGCGGCGCGGGCGTGGGCAAGACGGTGCTGCTCACCGAGCTGATCCACAACATGGTCGGGCATCACCGGGGCGTGAGCATCTTCTGCGGCATCGGCGAGCGCTGCCGCGAGGGCGAGGAGCTTTACCACGACATGCGCGAGGCCGGCGTCCTGCAGGACATGGTCATGGTCTTCGGCCAGATGAACGAGCCCCCGGGCGCGCGCTTCCGGGTTGGCCATGCGGCGCTGACGATGGCCGAGTACTTCCGCGACGATGAGCACCGCGACGTCCTGCTGCTGATCGACAATATCTTCCGCTTTATCCAGGCCGGATCGGAGATCTCGGGCCTGATGGGGCAGATGCCGTCGCGGCTGGGCTACCAGCCGACCATGGGCACCGAACTGTCTGGGCTGGAGGAGCGCATCGCCAACACCGACACCGGTGCCATCACCTCGATCCAGGCGGTCTACGTGCCTGCGGACGATTTCACCGACCCGGCAGCGGTGCATACCTTCTCGCACCTGTCGGCGTCCATCGTGCTATCGCGCAAGCGCGCAAGCGAGGGCCTCTACCCGGCCGTCGACCCGCTGCAATCGAATTCCAGGATGGCCACGCCCGGCATCGTCGGCGCGCGCCACTATCGCCTGGCGCAGGATATCCGCCGCACGCTGGCCCAGTACGCGGAACTCAAGGACATCATCGCCATGCTGGGGCTGGAACAGCTCTCCCCCGCCGACCGCGACGTCGTCGCCCGCGCCCGCCGCCTGGAGCGTTTCCTGACCCAGCCGTTCTTCACCACGGAGCAGTTCACCGGCATCAAGGGCAGGACAGTCAGCCTGGCGGATTCGCTCGATGGGTGCGAGCGCATTCTGCGCGACGAGTTCAAGGACTACCCCGAAAGCGCGCTCTACATGATCGGGCCGATAGCCGAAGCGAGGGGCAAGCCCGCGCCCGTGGCGCCAGAACCAGCAGAGGAGAGTCATGCCGCCGGATCACATGCTTCTTGAAATACTGCTGCCMTTCCGGGTCTTCCTGCGCAAGCGCGAGGTGTTGCGCATCGTGGCGGAGACCGCCGGGGGGGCGTTCGGCATGCTGCCGCATCGCCTCGATTGCGTCGCGGCGCTCGCGCCCGGCATCCTGGCCTTTGAAACGCCGGCCGATGGCGAAGTGTTTATCGCGGTCGATGAGGGCGTGCTGGTCAAGACCGGCCTCGATGTGCGCGTGTCGGTGCGCCGCGCCATGGCAGGCGCCGACCTGGCCACGCTGCGCGACACCGTGGAGCGCGAGTTCCTGGCCCAGGACGAGCAGGCGCGCAGCCTGCGCACGGTCATGGCTAAGCTGGAGACGGGCTTTCTTGCCCGCTTCGCCAAGCTTCACAAGCCGTCGCCATGACCGTGCCACCGCCCGGCGGACAGCCGAAGCCCGAGCCCACGCTGGCAGGCAAAGTGGGCGCCAAGGCGCAGCGCAAGCTCAGGGCGCGGCGCMAGGGCGTGCCGGGGGTCTGGTTCGGGCTGGGCATGATGGGGCTGGTCGGCTGGTCGGTGGTTGTGCCGACGCTACTCGGCGCGGCGCTGGGCATCTGGCTGGACAAGCACTATCCGGGCCGGCACGTGTGGACGCTGGCGCTGCTGGTGGCCGGCCTGGTGCTCGGCTGCTTCAATGCGTGGCACTGGGTCGCCAAGGAGGACCGCGCCATGCGGCGGGACCAGGGCCAGAACGAGGAGGAGAAAGACGATGCGAATACATGACGTGGCGGCATTGCTGCTTGCGGCCCTCGTGGGTGGCGCACTCGGAGGCTTCTTTTTCGGCGGCCTGTGGTGGACGGTCCGCCGGACGCTTTCATCCGGAAAGTCGGCCCTATGGCTGCTGGGCAGCCTGCTGCTGCGCATGGGCGTCACGCTGCTCGGCTTCTACGCCGTCGGCGCGGGGCAATGGGAGCGGATGGCTGCCTGCCTGGCTGGTTTCGCAGTGGCACGCCTKGCGGTGACATGGATGACGGGGCGATGGGCGGACCACCGCCGCACCCCGGCGCCTCGGGAGACGGGCCATGCGCCTCAGCCCTGACCAGTGGATCTTCTGGCAGCACGGCTTCGTCAAGCTCAACGGCACGATCCTTTTCACCTGGGTGCTGATGGGGGTGCTGACCCTGGGCTCCTGGCTGGTCACGCGCCGGCTCTCGTCCGGCCACCGCCGCTCGCGCTGGCAGAACCTGCTTGAAATTATCGTGACCGKGATCGCGCAGCAGATCGCGGAAGTCGGCCTGCGCCAGCCGCGCAAGTATCTCGGTTTCCTGGGCACCCTGTTCCTGTTCGTMGCCGCGGCCAGCCTGTTTACCATCGTTCCCGGCTACGAGCCGCCCACCGGATCGCTGTMGACCACGCTGGCGCTGGCGTTGTGCGTGTTCGTGGCGGTGCCGCTGTACGGCATCCGCGACCAGGGGCTGCGCGGCTACCTGAAGTCCTACCTCGAGCCGACCTTGATGATGCTGCCGTTCAACATCATCAGCGAACTGTCGCGCACGCTGGCGCTGGCTGTTCGCCTGTTCGGCAATATGATGAGCGGAGCCATGATCATCGCCATTCTGGTGACGATCACGCCGTTCCTGTTTCCCATCGTGATGACCGCGCTCGGCCTGCTTACCGGCATGGTGCAGGCTTATATCTTCAGCATCCTGGCCGCGGTCTATCTCGCGGCGGCCACGCATAGCGGCAAGGCGGAGCCAGGCCTGCCGATCGAAAAAACACCCTGAACCCGACCAAGGAACCATCCCATGGACAGCCTGACAATCATCGCGGTGGCATCGATCGCCATGGCCGGCCTCTGCACCGGCTTCGGCTGCATGGGGCCCGCGCTCGCGGAAGGCCGGGCGGTAGCGACAGCGCTGACGTCGCTGGCGCAGCAGCCCGATGCATCGGCCACGATCACGCGCACGCTCTTTGTCGGCCTGGCGATGATTGAGTCGACGGCGATCTACTGCTTCGTCGTCTCGATGATCCTGATCTTTGCCAACCCCTTCTGGAACGCCGCCATCGCCCGCGCGGTGGCCAGGTAAGCCATGCTGATCGACTGGTTCACCGTTGGCGCGCAGGCGCTCAACTTCGTCATCCTCGTCTGGCTGCTGAAGCGCTTTCTTTACCAGCCCGTGCTTGACGCMATCGACGCCCGCGAGGGCAGGATCGCCAGGCAGATCGCCGATGCCAGCGCCAGGGAGGCCGAGGCGCGCAAGCAAGGCGAGGCGTTCCAGCAGAAGACCGATGCGTTCGAGCGCGAGCGCGCTGCGCTGCTGGCACAGGCGGCTGGCGATGCCGAGACACAGCGCCGGCAATTGCTTGAAGCCGCGCGCCAGGCAGCGGACGCGCTTGCAACGAAACGGCAGGAAGCGCTGCGCAGCGAATCCGGTCAACTGACGCAGGCGCTCGGCGACCTGGCGCGGCGCGAGGTGTTTGCCGTCGCCCGCCGGGCGCTCGCGGACCTGGCCTCGGCGAGTCTCGAAGAACGCGTGGCCGACGTCTTCATCCGCCGCCTGCGTGCGCTCGACGAACCGGCGAGAGCTAGTCTTGCGGCCKCCTTCAGGCGGCCGGCGGCGCACGCGGTGGTGCGCAGTGCKTTCGCGCTGCCTGCCGCACAGCGCGCCGCCATCCAGGCGGCGGCGGATGAAATCCTGAGCACCGCCATCCCCTTGCAGTTCGACACGGCTCCGGAACTGGTAAGCGGCATCGAACTAATCGTCGGCGGCCAGAAGCTGGCCTGGAGCATCGATCGCTATCTCGGCTCGCTGGAGCATGCCGTGAGCGAACTGCTGAGCCCGGAGAACGCGGCGATGCATGCCGGGCCCGAGCCGGAATCCGCGCCACAGGCCGCGCCGAAGCCAGCGCCGAAGCCCGAGGCCAGCCAGCCATGACCTTCGCGCTTACCCCGCCGCAAACCGCCATCGAACGGGCATTMGCCGCCATGGGCGAGGCGCGCAGCCGGTTCGTGCCGGCACTGGCAGCGCAGGAGGTGGGCACGATCGTCAGCGTGGCCACGGGCGTCGCGCAAGTCTCCGGCCTGCCTGGCATCGGCTATGACGAGCTAGTGCGCTTTCCCGGCGACGTGTACGGCATCGCGTTCAATGTCGATGAAGGCGAGGTCGGCGTGGTGCTGCTCGACGACTACTGGCGGCTGCGGGCCGGCGACCAGGTCGAGCGCACGGGCCGAGTGATGGACGTGCCCGTGGGCAAGACGCTGCTCGGGCGCGTGATCGATCCGCTGGGCCGGCCGCTCGATGGCCTCGGGCCGCTCGCGGCCAGCGCGCGGTTGCMGATCGAGCGCCCGGCCGCGCCCATCATGGAGCGCGCGGCGGTCACGGTGCCGCTGCAGACCGGCGTGAAAGTCATCGATGCGCTGATCCCCATCGGGCGCGGCCAGCGCGAGCTGATCCTGGGGGACCGCCAGACCGGCAAGACCGCGATCGCCATCGATACCATTCTGAACCAGCGCGGCCAGGACGTCGTGTGCGTGTATTGCGCCATCGGCCAGCGCGCCTCGGCCGTCGCCAAGGCGGTGGCGACCCTGCGCGCCAAGGGGGCGATGGACTATACCGTCGTGGTCGTCACCGAAGGCAACCAGCCACCGGGGCTGGCCTATATCGCGCCGTATGCCGCCACCAGCATCGCCGAGCACTTCATGGAGGCCGGGCGGGACGTACTGATCGTCTATGACGACCTCACCCAGCACGCCCGTGCCTACCGCGAGCTTTCGCTGCTGCTGCGCCGCCCGCCCGGCCGCGAGGCTTTCCCGGKGGACATCTTTTATATCCATTCGCGGCTGCTGGAGCGGGCCACGCACCTCGCCGCCGAGCGCGGTGGCGGCTCGATTACCGCGCTGCCGATCATCGAGACCGAGGCGCAGGACATGTCGGCTTACATCCCGACCAACCTGATCTCGATCACCGACGGCCAGGTCTATCTGTCGCCTACGCTGTTCGAGCTTGGCGTGCTGCCCGCGGTGGATGTCGGCAAGTCGGTGTCGCGCGTGGGCGGCAAGGCGCAGCGGGGCAGCTTTCGCGCCGTGGCCGGCGATCTCAAGCTCGCCTACGCGCAGTTCGAGGAACTCGAGACGTTTTCCCGTTTCGGCGCCCGGCTCGATGACGACAGCCGCCAGTCCATCGCGCACGGTCAGCGCATTCGCGCCTGCCTGATGCAGCCCGAATCGGACCCGGTCCCGGTGCCAGCGCAGATCGCCATCCTGAGCGCGCTGACCGCGCGGCTGTTCGATGCCATGCCGCTGGACCGGATGCAGGACGCGCAGCTTGCAGCGCGCGCCGCGGCGGTGAGCATCCCGCCCGCGATATCCGCCCGCTTCGAGGCCGCGGGCAAGCCGGACGAGGCCGATGGCCAGGCAGTTACCGCGATCGTCCGCGCCGCCCTTGCGCAGTTCCAGGCCGGTGCTGATACCGGGGCCGGGCTCGAAGCGCGGGCACATTCTCCGGCAGAGGGGGGGAGGCAATGAGCGACTCGGCCGCCACGCTGCGGCACCAGATCGGCAGCGCCACGCATCTGCAAACCGTTGTTCGCACCATGCGCGCGTTGGCCGCCTCCAGCATCAGCCAGTACGAACAGTCCGTGCTGGCGCTGGCCGACTACCGCCGCGCGGTGAGCCTGGGTCTTTGGGCATGCCTGCGTACGCTGGCGCCGGCCGGTTTAACGCCGGGGGAAAGCAAGCCTGCCTCAACGGGAGCGGTCGGCGCCATCGTGTTCGGCTCCGACCAGGGGCTGGTGGGCCAGTTCAATGAGGTGATCGTCGACCATGCGCTCAAAGCGCTCCTGGCCATGCCCGGAAAGCGAGAGGTCTGGGCCGTCGGCGAGCGGGTGCGGGCACGCCTGGCCAGCGCCGGCGTGACCGTGGCCGGCACCTATGCGGTGCCCGGCTCGGTCGAGGCCATTGCCCCGCTGGTCGACCGGCTGCAGCTCGATACGGAAACACACCCGAGCCAGGCCGCGCAGCCCCGTATCTACGTCTTCTACAACCAGCCAAGGCCGGGCGCCCTCTACCAGCCGGTTGAGCAGCGCCTGTTGCCGCTTGACGCGCAATGGCTGGCCGGGTTGCTGGCACAGCGCTGGCCAACGCCGAACCCGCCGGAAGTGATCGGGGGTGGCACCGCCACGATGCGCGCGTTGATCCGCGAGCACCTTTTTATCTCGCTGTTCAGCGCCTGCGCCGAATCGCTGGCGAGCGAGAACGCCAGCCGCCTAGCGGCGATGGAGCGGGCCGACAAGAACATCGACGAACTGCTCGCCAGCCTTCGCGGCCGGTTTCATAACGAGCGGCAAAGCGCGATCGACGAGGAGCTGTTCGATGTGACGGCGGGGTACGAGGCGCTGTCGGAGGATGACATTGGCTGAATGGCGCCATCACGAAGCGGTAGTCCTGGGAGACCGCGCCAAAGCGGGGGCTGAGATCAGTCTTCGCTCAAGAGCAGATGTTCGTGCGTCCAGGCCATGACTACCTGGATGACATTGTGAAGTTACCCGTGCGTCATGTGCATGGGAACGAATACGCGCCGGCAGACCAGCGGGCTCAAGCCCCGCGGGCTGATTCGCTGTTGAAGGACGGAGATCGCTAAGGGTCGAGGGGCATGAGCACATTGTAGGTGGCTCATTATCCTCTTGAGGGAGKGCCGATCTCAGCCCCCGCTTTGGCGCGGTCTCCCTCTACCGCGAGGTCTGCGGCCTGCTCTTTTTCCGCTACGGCATCACCCCCACTGCCAACAAGCTCTATCAACTGGTGCGCAAGGGCAGCATGGGCACGCCGACCGAGGTGCTGGCGCAGTTCTGGACGGACCTGCGCGACAAGATGCGGGTGACCATCGACCACCCCGGGCTGCCGGACGCACTCAAGGCGATCGCCGCCCATGCCGTGCAATCGATCTGGCAGGCCGCTAACGAGGCGGCCACCGGCGAGCTGGCCGCCTTGCGGGCGGAAGCGCGCTTACAGGCCAGCGAGGCCGAGGCCCAGCGCGACCACGCGCGCGCCGCGGTGGTGGTGGCCGAGCAGGAGACTGCCGCCGTCCAGGCCGACTGCGACGCCGCCCAGCAGGCCMGCGCCGCGCTCCAGGGCGAACTGGAGGCCGCGCGCCAGGCTCTCGCGGCTGCCCAGGCGCGTCAGGAGGCAGGTACGCGTCAGCTCGCAGCGCTCGAGCGGCAACTGCAGGAGCTACGTACCCAATTCTCGACCGAGCTGGAGCACACCCGCGAGCAGGTCGCCGTGGCCCAGGAGCGGGCCAGTGCCACCGAACGCCGCGCGCTKCGCGAGATCGACCAGGAACGCACGCTGCGCCAGAAGGGCGAGCAGGCGGCGGCGGACCTGCGCACCGAMYTGGCGGCCGKGCAGGCGAGGGCGCAAGCCGCCGCCGTGGCCGGCGCCGAGGCGCGGGCGCGGCTGCAGGCCGAGCGCGACACGCTCGGCGAGCAACTGGCTCAGGCACAGCAGGCACTTGGACAAGGGCGGGCGGCACAGGACGCGCTGCGGGCCGAACTGGACGCGGCGCTGCGGGGGGCCGAGCGCGCCCAGGCGGAGGCMGCTGCGGCGCGCCATCTGGCGCTGGCCCGGCGTCGGGCGCCGGCGATCAAAACCAAGTTCAGACCGGGGCCGGCTTGAGGGGGGCGCCGGAAKGTGTCGGATGGCATTTATCCACCGCGCAAGGGGACAAGCCTGTGGACAAGCCGCGCGGGGGCCGAGTGCCGACGGCCTCAACGGATTTGATTAAAATTTAAGCAAAGAGAGCGGGCCACGCCTTCCCGGCGACGCCACGCCGGATCGCTCGCCTCCCTAAATCTGTTCACCAACACCATGTCGATTGAAATCGAGCGCGCCGAAGCGATTACCTGGATCCGCATCCAGATGGCCCAGCACGGCCTGACCCTGGCCCAGCGCAGGCCGCCGGCTGTTTTATGGAGCCGCCACCGGCGACATTGCCCGGGGCGGTGCGCTATCGCAACGCGCACGGACAGGGCTGGGATGGCCACGGCGCCATGCCGGACTGGCTGCAGCGGGCGGTCAACGCCGGGCAGAGCGTGGAGCATTTCCGCGTMGGGCGGACCGGGTGATGTGAAATAATGTGCGGATGGCTACTCGATCTTCCCCACGCCGTGCAGCGGCGGATTCCCTTCCCGACGACTATGTTGCCTGGCTTGGCCAACTGAAGGAGGAAGTCCAGCAGGCGCGGCTACGTACGTCGCTGGCGGTCAACCGGGAACTGCTCTTGCTGTACTGGCGCATCGGAGGCTCGATCCTGCAACGGCAAAAAGCGGGGGGTGGGGCAAAAAGGTGGTTAATCGGCTAGCGAACGACCTTCGCCAGGCCTTCCCAGACATGGCTGGCTTCTCCCCGCGCAATTTGATGTACATGCGGGCGTTCGCCGAGGCCTGGCCGCACGAGGCAATTGTGCAACAGGCTGTTGCACAATTGCCCTGGGGCCACAACCTCAAGCTCTTGGAGATGCTAAGCGATGCGGAGACGCGCGCTTGGTATGCMCGCGCCGCGGTCGAGCATGGCTGGAGCCGCAATGTACTCGTTCACCAGATCGAGACGCGGCTGCACGAACGACAAGGCGCCGCCTTGTCGAATTTCCACCGCACCTTGCCAGCCCAGCAATCCGAATTGGCGCAGCAGTTACTGAAGGACCCCTATCAGTTCGACTTCTTGACCCTTGGCGCGACGGCACGCGAGCGCGAGCTGGAGCGAACCCTGCTGGCTCATCTGAAGGATTTTCTGGTGGAGCTCGGCGTCGGCTTCGCCTTCGTCGGTAGTCAGTACCATCTGAGCGTCGGCGGCCAGGACTACTACCTCGATCTGCTCTTCTATCACCTGAAACTCCGCTGTTTCATCGTGGTTGAGCTAAAGATGGATGAGTTCAAGCCAGAGTACGCCGGCAAGATGAACTTCTACCTGTCCGTCGCCGACGAGCAACTCCGGCAGGYATCGGATGGTCACACTATTGGCCTCATCCTCTGCAAGAGTAAAAACGGGCTGATCGTTGAGTACGCACTGCGCGAGTCCGCGAAGCCAATCGGCGTTGCCGAGTATGTGGTACGCCTAACGGAAACCCTTCCAGACAGTCTTCTCGGCATCTTGCCAACGGCACAGCAATTGGAGTCATCGCTCGATGATGAGGAGTAGGGCTTTCTCGGATGCCTTATTTCCCATACATTGATAACATTATCAATGTACCGGAAAATGGTGCCTTCACGATTCCATGGGTTGAGCAGGGCACTTTTTGGCGGGATTGTCCGTTTCGGTGCGGAAACTGTMACGTCTCACAGTTAGTGGGTTTTGTCTCCCAGTACCTGGGTCCAGTCCTGGCGAACACAGGGACCCGTGCGATCCGAGCCGTGTGAAAAGGCGTACGATCAGGAGGTGATCGAACGCTAGGTTTGTCCGTGCCTGAGCGTGTAACGTCTCCCCAGCCGAGTGCTCCTGCCATGATCCTGTATCACACTGACCCTGATTCCCCAGTCGTCGAGATTTCCGTCGAAGGCAAAGTCACTGACCGCGAGCTGCGCGAAGCCATCGAGCGCATGCGAGGGGATTTCGAACTGAACGGCAAGACCCGCGTGCTCGAACGCTTCGAGCATTTCACCGGTATCGAGCCAAAGGCGCTGTGGACCGACCTGACGCTCGGCGTTCCCTTGGCCCGCAAAATCACGCGCGCCGCCGTGGTGGCCGACGCGGGATGGATCCACGCGTCGATGCATCTGGCGCGGTTCTTTACGAAGGCTGAAATMAAGGCGTTCCACGTCAACGAGCTGGATCAGGCGCGCGCCTGGATCAACGCCTGAGCGCCGCCCGGCGAATCTCGTATCGTCTCAGGCCATCGCCGAGTAGGGCCAGCCCGCATTGGCAGTGCGCCGCCTCCGCGTGCCCACTCGCCTGAAGGCCGCGCGAATGGTAGGGGTCGAGGAAGCGGCGTAGGGCGTCCGGATAACTTTTACTTGCCTTTTTGCAAATTTTGCACAAAAATGCCGAAATTCGATACACCTGCGAATTACGTCCAAAGCCCGCGCAAGCGGGCTTTTTGCTTTGGCTTGGGCCTAATCGCTACGCGTAGTCGCCTTTCGGGTCCTCCGGCATCGTCCACTTGAAGCTCTCGTCCTTTTGGAGAGCCGGCGGTTCCGGCGGCGGCGAAGTTGGTTGTGGCGCTGTTCTCGAAAGCTTGTGAGAAGACTTKAACGAGTGCTTCCTCGTTGTGCCTGTCGACTCATACCTGAGCGCAATTGACATGGTGCTCCCCGGTGAGTGAATCAGAAATTCCCGGGTGCGAAACATTGCAGAGGGGTATGGATCTTGACCATACACCTATTTTGGACAGTTCGTTGTAATCAATCATGGCCCCCGAGGGAATGTCCCTTCGGGAGCCCCCTCACGCATGCCGCCCGCCGGTGGCGTTCCCCMGAACACTGCGAAAAACGCGGTAGGCGGCATGACGTGAGGGTGCAAAGAGCAGCCCAACTGGCCTGACCGCCGATAAGCCGCGAGATGGGCCCGCGCCACCCCAACCCTGTCTCCTCCACTCACCCCGTGGTGGATTGCCCGGCTTCCCGCCGGGCTATTTTCTTCCGCGTCGCCTGCATTATTCCCGCCTATGAAAACGTCCGGCCAACTCGCCATCGCCTACCGCGCGGCGGCAGACCTGGTCCGGTACGAGCGGAATGCGCGCACGCACAGCGCCGCCCAGGTCGAGCAGCTCAAGGCCTCGCTGCGGCGGTTCGGCTGGACCAACCCGGCGTTGGTCGCTGGTGACGACCTGCTGGCCGGCCACGGCCGGCTCGAAGCGGCCACGCAGCTGTGGGCCGCCGGCGAGTCCATCCGCCACTGCCCGGTCGCGGGTGAAGTGCCCACGGGCGACCTGTCGCACCTRTCGGCGGATGAGCGGCGCGCGTACATCCTGGCGGACAACAAGCTGGCCGAGAACGCCGGCTGGGATGTCGACCTGCTGGCGATCGAGCTAGCGGACCTGCGCGACGCGGATTTCGACCTGTCAGTGATCGGCTTTGACGCGGGCGATCTGGCCGAGCTGCTGGATCCGCCGCGACCGAGCTCACCCGGCGCCGGCGCGGGCTCGTTGGCCGAGCGCTTCATGGTCGCGCCATTCAGCACGCTCAATGCGCGCGACGCCGCCTGGCAGGATCGCAAGCGCGGCTGGCTGGCGCTGGGCATCCAGTCCGAGCTGGGCCGCGACGCACCGGCCTACGCTGGGGCGTCAGACCACCAGAAGGCGGATCGCGGCGCGCCGGCGCAGCACCGCACCAGCATCTTCGACCCGGTCCTGTGCGAGCTGGCGTACCGCTGGTTCTGCCCGGCCGACGGCCTAGTGCTGGACCCGTTCGCGGGCGGCAGCGTGCGCGGCATCGTCTCGGCGCGGCTGGGGCGCCAGTACATCGGCATGGATCTGCGGGCCGAGCAGGTGGCGGCCAATCGCGGGCAGCTCGATCTGCTGCGTGCCGATGACCCGGCGCCGGCCTGGCACGTGGGTGACAGCCGCAAGATCGGCCAGCACCTGGCGGACGTCGAGGCTGATTTCGTGTTCTCGTGCCCGCCCTATGCTGACTTGGAACGCTATTCGGACGACCCAGCCGACTTGTCCACGATGGACTATCCGGCCTTCGTGAAATTTAGTTCGCAGCCTGCAAACGCTTGTCCAGTAAGGGCTGGCGCAGAWTCGACTGAGATCATCTGGCGTGTTGACACATTTACTTTCGCAACGGTGACAGATTTAATACGGTCTACGCTTAAGGCGGCCGACGATCGACCATCGATCGGACTCCTGTTATGCAAGGAGAATAATCGGCTGGTACGCCGAGTACGCGTTGCGCGGCATGGTGAAGCCAATGGGCGTCGCTGGATCGGCGGTCGACGGATTGAGCATGATGAAGCCGAGGCCCGGGCTGCTTCGGCCCCACTCGTGCCAGAGGCGGTAGCTAGCGGTATTGCTCGCAGTCGGAGAGGATGGCGCCGGCCTCGCCGTCGAGGGTGGGGTTGACCAGTTTCTTCATGCTACGATTCCCCGTCCAGGGTGGAGGTCGACATGACAATCGAAAGCTACCAGGGCTACACCGTACGCGGCTTTGCAAAGCAGCTTGGCGACGGATCCTTCGAGGCATCCGGTGCAGTTGCGAAGGACGGTAGCATCGAGGAAGGATCGGATCCCTTGGGGTACTACCCCTCGTTTGAGCGTGCTGCGGCAGCCGGGATCGCCTGGGCGAAGGCCTGGGTGGACGCGTACAGTTGAGCCTGGCACGATTCCGATCCGCCGGGCAGGGGAGCAGGCATGAGCGAACGGATGCGCTGGATCACTGAGGAGTACCGCAGCATGTATGTCCACGCGATCGCCTTTGAGATCGCGGAGATGCGCCGAATGGAACCGCCTCCAGGGCAAAAGTGGGGCTACATGATTGCCATCCGCTACACGGCTGACCGGGACGACGACATGATCTACGGGCCGGCAGGCGACCGCAGCGACTACATCACCCGAGCGGCGGCGGAGCAGGCCGCGCTCTATTATGGCAAGCGGGCAATCGACATCATTCAAGATCTGGACTAACACGCTCATGCTACGATTCCTTTATCAAACCAGAGGAGTTGAAAATGCCAAATTCCTTCTCGATACATTCGCCGAAGCCGTCCGACGATGGGGAGCGGGTGTACTTCACCATCGAGGCGGATGGAGCCAAAAGTAAAGGCTATATTTCGCGCTCGGCTCTTGATGAACTGGCCGGTGGCCATATTGGCGACCTCGGGGAGGTCTTCGACAAGCATCGAGATCGGATCAAKGAAGCAGCCCACCTTAAGTGGTTGGTGAATCCATCGCTCGATCCCATCGTGCTCAGTAGCGACGATTTTTGAGTGGCTCAATATAGCCTCCTGAACTCCACCACGTGGATCAAGCCTTCCGCGATCGTGTCTCGCGAAGCGCAACATAGTCGGGCGTGAAGCCGTCGCGCCTCGTTGACGTCATTAATGTAGCCGTGAGTTCGGAGGAAAGCGATCCGCGGCAACTACTGGTTCTCATGCGGTGGATTCGAGCCGCTGCGAACAATAGTCGCGTTGCTCCGCCACAGTAGCCTGGGCTATCTCCGTTTCGCAGCCGAACGTTTCTACTACGTCGAACTGGCTCACCCGCCAACCCATAGTGAGGCGATAGGCACGGAGTCCGCTATCCATTTTGCGGACGGAACCGATGGAGTACACGTCGAGGCTTCCGCCGTGGCAGAGCGGAGACGCTTCGACGCCAGCGCTTCCCGAATTTGACACAAGGCCTCAAAAAAGTTTGTCGCTGTGGCGTCGATCACTTGACCGCGGAAGCAGGCGCGCAAGCGGCAGGTAGCGTACTTACCGCGGGCTTCGAATTGAATGGTCTCGTTGGCCTGGCCCCCAAGAAGCATGGCATGCCTGTGGCTAATTCAGTGGAGGGCCTCATGGCGCGCGCTACCAGCAACGTTTAGCTTCACAGGGTCGGACCGTAGCAATCGCGGCCGGTCCGGCGCCTATCGATTTCCGCAGGCGCGCGGGCCACTGCTTAGGCCTATGCATGATCGAGCAAGGGTCGTTCAAGTCCTTCGCCATGGTGGCAGGCCGTTGGGCAATGCGATGGCCGGTGCTGAGTGACAGCACTCCCGTATGGGTACCTAACCTATTCGACCTTGAGCGTACCTTTCATATTTGGGTGCAGCGTGCAGGCGTAGGGGAACTCGCCGGCCTTGTGCGCAATATATCGCCACGACCCGCCAGCAACGATGTTGTGTGAGTCGAACACCCCAGGCGCAGTGACGGTGTGGGGATAGGGATCTTTGTTGACCCACACAATTGTATCGCCTCGCTTGACGCTAATGGCGTCGGGCGCAAACTTCGCGCCTTGGATCATCACCGTGTGTCTTGCTGTCTTCTCGGCTGCGATTGCGCTTGGACCGACGCAGAGCAAGCTCMACGCAACGAACAGCGCAACCGCCAGCAGATGTTTTCGCTCCCGTCCATCGCATCGGGAGGGTAGGTGGTGCATGGACGTCATTCTCATGCCGAGAATTACTTGTCGAGCGATGATTGGATCTTCTTTGCATGCTCCAGGTGTCCGATAAACGCGGGGCGCACAGCAACCAGCAGCGMCTTTAGCTCATCGTTCTGCGCATTGGGAATGAGCGTCTTGTCGAGTGCATCAATCACTTGTTCGTGATACGTGACTTCGTGGTCGATATATGCCTTATCGAAGCTCGAGCCCTTGAGGCCTTTCAGAGACTTCACGTTMTCGTCGCCGCCAGACTGCAAGCTMTCACTCGTTGGATTCTTCTCCGGAGTGACCTTTAGCTTCTTGACCAGCGCCACAGCCTGTTTATTCACACCGGTATGGTCGGTGACCATCTGTTTTCCGAAAGCCTTCACGTCGCGAGAGTGACCGTCCTTCTCCGCAAGTTTTCCCGCATCAATGTCGACTTGGTTTGCAGTAACGACGATCGCGGCAATTTGCGCGTCGTTGGGTGTTTGGGCTGTGGCACCAACCGCGACGAGTGCCAAGATGGCACCTAGAGTTATGGAGATGTTCTTCATTGCTCTGCTCCTCAGCGGGAGTTAGCCATGCATTCTTGCCCTGCATGGCAGTGGGCTTAGGTGCCGACCCCTGCGTGGGTTTAGTGAAGCCCCCCAGAAGTGGGTATTCGCTAAAGCTGCTACGGCAGCACCTTGAATATAGGCTACAAAAAGCCATTTTCATGGCAGCGGAAGCGCGCCATATAGGTAAAAATTGCTTGAGGCGGCGTCGGAAACACAGCGCCGGGTGGCAAATTTAGCTGCAATGCACCTACACGTGCGACCTCCGGTTGTCGCGCTTCAGGTGGATTCAATTACCCAGCGCAGAACACGAATGGGCGTGCCGAGAATGGCGCATTGCTGTGGCAGGGCGGCTATTTTTGCAGTGTGTGCGAGCGTGAACCCCTTGACGCTGGAGCAGCGAAAGCCTGATGAGTTGCTTGGCCTGCTGAACTTGCCGGCCATCATCTAAGAAAGCCCGGCTCCMTATAACGTCGAGATATCCTCCCGCGCCTTGGCCTCGCCATAGTCAAGCGCAGCCTCGCTCGTGGGAAAGAGATAGGTGCCATCAATGAGTTCGTATGACTCCACTATCTGGAAGTTCGGCCTCACAGGACGCCCATCGGTACGGATGATCGAATAGTGCACAGCGTATCCGAGTACTTCGGCTGGCCGCCAGGGGTCGGGCTTTTGCTCGGCCTGGATCGAAAGTCGATGGTCACCGACATTTAGATCTCGATGCATGGCTACCTCCTGGTTATTTGATCGATTTAGACTGAACGATCCGGATCCGTCAGTGAGCGGGCCGGAGAGCCTCGGAGGGGCGCGGCGGCGCCGGTCGTAATCCATATGTGCGCGGGTTCCGGCGACGCGTCTGTCCGGTGCCGGACACTACCGAAGCCTGGAACGCCCTGCCGAGAGCGCAAGGCGCGCGGGCATCGTCCGGATCGCACTGCGAACTGCCATCGCGGCAGCGTTACTGGAGCTACGCGCCCCGGCTACAACGGCGCTACGTAGGTAACAGCAGCAGTGCCAGAGATACGACGACTTTCGCCGACCTCAATGGCTGAGGCGCGATTGCCCAGGCGCATGCCGAAGGCATCCGCAAGCTCGCATCCGCGTTCCGCGGGCTCTACGACAGCATGCCGGGGGCGCAGAGCGCAATGCGGATGCGGTCTTCCGTATCACTGGGGCGGCCCGCTTTGAGAGCGCACTAAGAATGCTGAAGGAGATCCTGCGCAATCGTGTGCGATGCAAGGAGGTCGTGGCCGCCTCCGGGGGCTGGAACTGCATTGCCAGCACGCCCGCCTCGTGCGGCGAAGGACAAAAGCGGTTCAGGAAGAATCCGTAGCTTGCCGCAGCGACCGTCTCACGCGGTTCCGCACGGGAAACGATGCCGTCGTGACGCCCACGGCGCCAGCGGCGCGCCTGGATCCGCCCCGTGTGCGGCGTCAGCCTTAAGCACCATCCGCCATGGCAATCGCCTTCGACTGMGGTCTGTCCGCAACGCTACTTCCGCTCGCGCCTCCGTTAGCAGGGCCCACTGCGAAATGGGCTTTCACCTGTTCGCTTCAATGGCATTTGAGTGATTATATGAGCACTTTGTCTGCCCCGACGGACCGCGGTGGGGKGCGGCTCGGGTGAATCTCGCCACTGCCCGCGCAGGCATGCCGGTCCGCAATGCATGCCCGTTAGCGTACCGACATTGCGTCAGATCCGGATTAGTATCGCAGCGGATGGCAGCGCGCCAAAGTGTTCGKAACGGCGCGCGAAGGCACGGTTGGCGGCGCCCCCTCGGATCGAGACGCCCGGCGCACCTTGTTGCCGCCTGAAAATAATCCAGTCTGGAAGATTGCCCGCAAACCCGCGGGCGGTTCAAGTCAGCAACGTGGAAGGAACCGTCATGAAATACGCACAACTAATTGTCTCAGCATTGATGACACTCGCCGTCATAGCATGTACAGGGCCGGCCGGACCACAAGGTGCAACGGGCAATACCGGTAACACCGGATACGTCGGCGCGACAGGGCGCACCGGGGCAACAGGTGACACCGGCGCAACAGGTGACACCGGCGCAACAGGATACACCGGCGCAACAGGCGATACCGGTGCCACGGGGTACACGGGCGCTACCGGCAGCACAGGGGCTACCGGAAACACGGGAGCAAGGGGTAACGCCGGCACGCCCGGCGCCAGAGGCGTCGCGACAGACGGTACCGTGGTCATCGTGCCGCGCTGAAGGCCGCTAAGCCGATCACGGATCGGGCTCAGGTAAGTCGATGCCCGCGCCGGGGCGCCCGGCGCGGAGMAGAGCAAACATCTTCGATATCGACAAGGCATTTATGCATTTTTCCCACGCACCTCCAGCTCCGACACCGCATCCGTTAGCACCTGCAAGGCGTCGGCCCGAACAACCCGACGAGGCCCGCAAAACCGCCCAACCCGGTCAATTTAATCCGCAGAGCAAGCAGATAGCGGATCTTAGCGACGATACCTTCACGCAGTAGCTCCGTACTGGATTTTCACCAAGGCGCTATAGCGCGTGTAAGCGGCCAACAAGCGAATTAGGGTTTCTCCACGCCGCCGTGGCGTTTCCTCCCCAGGCCTACCAATTGTTCCGGCACCTTGGGCAACAACTTTTCGGGCACGACAGTGCCCGGTTAATCGAGGCACAACATGGCACTGAGTTTTCTCAACCCGAGCCGCAGCTACGATGCAGCCAAGCACTGTGTGGTTCTTGGGCTACGACAACGCACGCGAAGTCGCATTCTTGTCAACGCCGCAGTGCTCGMGAATCTTGACCCGGCAATGGGCCCAGCCGAGCCCGAAGTGCTGGCGGCCTTCGACCGGCACCACGACCAGATCCTCGAACTCGCCAGGAACCGCTACGTCATCGGGCGCCAGAACATGTACATGCTCTCCTGAAACGGTGCATTGCGGAGACGATGGTGCCCGACATAGAAACGATCGCCAAAGTTTCGGCCGATGAGTCGGCCAATGGCTCGGCAGGATTCTGGCTCGGCAAGCTCGGCCCGGGACTGATCACCGGCGCCGCCGACGATGATCMAAGCGGTATCGCCACCTATTCACAGGCGGGCGCGCAGTTCGGCTTTAGCATGCTGTGGACGGTGCTCTTCACCTATCCGCTGATGGTCGGCATCCAGGTAGTCAGCGCGAGGATTGGGCGAKTGAGCGGCCACGGGCTGGCCACCAACATCCGGCGGCACTATCCGGCGTGGCTGCTCTACGGCGTGGYCAGCCTCGTGCTGGTGGCCAATACGATCAACATCGCGGCAGATGTCTCGGCCATGGGCGAAGCACTGAGGCTCATCGTCGGTGGCTCCGCACAGCTCTACGCGGTGGCGTTCGGCCTGGTTTCCCTTCTGTTGCAGCTATTCATCCCCTACCGGCGCTACGTCCGCTTGCTGAAGTGGCTCACGCTCGCCTTGCTGGCCTACGTGGCCACGGTATTCGTCGTGCATATCCCTTGGCCGCAGGTCATGGCAAAAACACTGGCGCCGCGCATGTCCTGGAAGCCCGAATACATTACCACCGTGGTGGCGCT
This sequence comes from Cupriavidus sp. 05T41, assembly GCF_056396525.1. Taxonomy (NCBI): domain Bacteria; kingdom Pseudomonadati; phylum Pseudomonadota; class Betaproteobacteria; order Burkholderiales; family Burkholderiaceae; genus Cupriavidus; species Cupriavidus sp. 05T41. The sequence goes on along the minus strand of NZ_JBFTLQ010000090.1, from coordinate 9,520 downwards.
CTTCGGCACCACCATCAGCCCCTACCTATTCTTCTGGCAGGCGTCGCAGGAAGTCGAGGACCAACTGGCCGATACACGGGCGCGGCCGTTGATAGAAGCGCCCGCGCAAGCCGGCCCCAACCTCAGGCGCATCAAGATCGATACCTGCATCGGCATGGCCTTCTCGAACCTGGTTGCCTTCTTCATCATCCTKACCACGGCGGTTACGCTCAACCTGCATGGCGTGAACGATATCCAAACGTCGGCGCAGGCGGCACTGGCGCTGCGCCCGATTGCTGGCGAGTTTGCCTTCATGCTGTTCAGCGCCGGCATCATTGGTACTGGCCTGCTGGCGATCCCTGTGCTGGGCGGCTCGTCCGCCTATGCCATGGCGGGTGCCTTCAAATGGCGAAACAGCCTAGAGCGCACGCCGATGCAAGCCAAGCGATTCTACGGCATCATCGCTATCTCGATCGCGATCGGCGTCGGGCTGGGCTTCACAAAGATCGACCCGATCAAGGCGCTCTACTGGAGCKCGGTGATTAACGGCGTGGTCTCCGTGCCGATCATGGCCGTGATGATGCTGATGGCCGCACGAACCGACATCATGGGCCAGTTCGTCATCGGCAGGAGCCTGAAGGTGCTGGGCTGGCTGGCCACCCTGATGATGGCTGCAGCCGTGAGCGCCATGTTCCTGACGATGCGCGCATAACGCGCAGCGGGAGGCGCGCCCTTACGCCCTTCCGTCTAGACCGTCTTCGGCCTCGTCACCTTCGTGCCTTCCAGTGTGACGCCGGCCATCAGCCCGCTGTTGGCAGAGCCCGGTACACAGCCACCAGTTGGTTGATGTCGAAGCCGCTTCGCAAACGAAAATGGGCAAGCGTCTGTGCGGCGGCTTCTGCGGCGTCGATGAATTCAAGGGCCTGCCCCATCGACTTTTCTGCCAGGATTATCCTGGATTGGAAAGTAGACAAATCCTTTGCGACTGCCTGCAGAATTTGCTCAGCGTGGTCGCGTAGTGCCGGCGGGTTCATAGTCGCCGACGCCGGCAATTGCCTACCCGCAAACGCTTCCCACTGTGCCAGGATGGTCTCCAGGTCGTGGAGAATGAATTCAGCGATTCGCAGTTTTGCCATGGGGATCCGGAGTGGTTCGTTGCCGATGTGACATGCTCAAATCGCTCGTAAGTGGTTCGGCCTTTGGGGAAGTATTGCCGCAGCAGACCATTTGTGTTCTCGTCAGTCCCGCGCTGCCACGGGCTTTGTGGGTCGTAGAAGTAGATTGCCAGACCTGTATCGAGCTGTAAGTGCGCATGTGGGGCCATCTCTGCGCCCTGATCCCACGTCAGCGATTTACGTAGATGTTCGGGCAGCTGGACGTCCAGGCCCGGTAATCAGTTCTTTCTCKATACATGCTGCCGGTCCTGGAAGATCAGGTCGGCGTTMCTCCTCTGGACGTCCGACATGCTGTCGTACAGGTCCAGGAACGCGGGCGTGAGCTTCCTGATGCCATCCGCATGCGCATCGGCTATCTCTCCATAGGACTTTAGGTCACCGACCGCTGTCATGCTGCCGGCTCCATCGACGCGCACCAGCCGCAGCGAATCCATCTTGCTCGCGTTGTCTCGTATTACCTGTGCGACCTTCCGCCACTGGACTTCCTGGGAGCGCGTAATCTGGAGCTTGGTATGCAGGTCACCGATGTGCGTGTCGATGCGGTCGTGCCTGGCGATCTTCAGCACATGCGCCGAGTCGTGGGCGTCCGTGGCGGTAATGGCTCCGGCCGGACCGGCTAGTGCAAGCACGGAAAGAAGCGCAACAGAGGGCAGGACGAATGTGGTCGCCGGCTGGAATGAGCGTAGTGAGCTTCATGGGTGATCTCAGTGGCAGTTCGATGATCTCGCCGCGCCCTTCGCGGGTTGGCGGTACGATCGCGTACCATTTGTATGCGGAACGCCKGCCAGTGTCTGTCCGGCACCGGACAGGGAACGAGGCGTCGCCGCGGGAGAGCGCCCGGCGCATTGCCTGGCGCCTTTCCCATGCTTGTCCACTATCGTACAGACGGCATGGCGATCGGGGAGGGCGGTGTGGATGGAGGCTGGCGGGCTGCGCATGCCGCTTACTGGCCGTGGTCCCCGTGATAGGGTCCATACAGCCGACAAGGGATATGTAGGGCTGTGGAGGCGATAGCGCGGCTCCATCGGCGCCCCGCTCTTGCCGCGTCGCCCGCATACGTTCCCACTCCACAGATGAGGCATCACATCCTACTTGGCGCCGGCGCTGCCGTCAGCGTGTTTGTCGATCCCTTGCTGGACGCGATATTCATCGTGCCGGCCGTCCAAGGACGAGCAGATTACGCAGGACATCTGGACACTCGAGAACCCGGCGATCCTGGAGCAACTCGGCAGGGCCGGCCGATCCGTGTCGCATCTGATCAAGTACTCTGAAAGAGGACACCGCCGGAACTGGCTGATTCGAGCCATCCAATCCCGCACCGCTCGGCCTCGCGGACTTCGCGGTGATAACGTAGCTGCCGAGCATGATCAGCGGCGACTGATTCCACGCTGAATCGCGGGCTGGCGTGCACTGCCGGCGGTGAGTGACCAGTCAGTGTCGTCACGTGTGGTGCTGATCTGTTCATGGGCGTTCGCGGCTGCGCTGGGAGCGGCCGGGTCACTCGCGCGGGGAAGTTCATTTCCAGCGATTCGTCCATGGCCCTCTGGTAGGTCTGGCCTTGCGTCGTCGCGGGAAATTTTGGCGGAGCTGGCCGGCGGTTTCGCACCGAGAAGCTAATCTTTTGCATGATAGATCCTGTCTAAATGGACGTCGATCCTGACCAGGATACTGACGTCGATCCGCCGGAAGGTCGCTACGATGGTGGACACGGATACCTCCTTTCGGCATTTGTCTTTCCGCATGGCCATATCCGGTGATCCGCCTTGTGTTTCCGTACGCTGTCGTACCGCATTTGCACGGCCTCTGGCATACGCTTGATTCGCATACGGACACTGGAGACCAAAATGCTAAGGCGAAATTTCATTCTGATTGCGACCGGATCGGTGGCGGCAATTGGCATTACCCTGCCAGGTTGCACAACGACGGGGACAGCTTCCGGGGGTAGCCAGGCGGCAGACCGACGCACGATCGACACCGGCATCGACTCGACCCTCACGCGCCTCTACAGCGCTGCCAACGGCTCGCACGAGTTGGTCGGCAAGTCTCGCGGCGTGCTGGTATTTCCTTCGGTGATCGCGGCCGGGTTCTGGTTTGGCGGCCAGTACGGGGAGGGCGCCTTGCGGGTTGGCGGCAGCACCGTGGGCTACTACAGCACCGCCACTGCCTCGTTCGGGCCGCAGATCGGAGCTCAGTCGAAGGCGCTTGTTTTCCTGTTCATGACACCTGACTCCCTAGAGCGGTTCACGAGTAGCGAGGGCTGGGCCGTGGGCGGCGATGCATCCGTCGCGGTGTTGAAGGTKGGCGCAAACKGCAATATCGATAGCAATACAGCTACCGCGCCTGTCACGGCATTCGTCCTTACCAACAGCGGGCTGATGGCCGGTGTCACACTGGAGGGCACGAAGGTGACGCGGCTCAAGACCGTCTAGCCGGTAGGGGGATTTTACACGCCCAAGGTCAGGAACATGGCGCCTACGGCTGCCGGGTGGCCAGCCAGCCCGGCACCTTCAGCTCCTTGCCGATGACGAACGGTCCCATGATGTCGGCCCGTGCGGCCATCAGCACCATCGCCGCCACGATCGGGGCGGAAACCATGCTGTTGATCACCGCGCTCCAGTAGAGAGCCTTGTTCAGATCGATCGCTAAAGCCCGGCCCGATGCCGACCGCGGTCGAGATGGCGATGATGACCACGTAGACCTTCCTCGCCATGTCGACGTGAGGATGGGCATGCCGAAGGTCGGCGATGCCTTGTCGGTGCGGGCAGCGGGATTGACCACATCGTTGGCGCCGACCACCGGCGCCACGTCGGCGTCGGTAAACTCGGAATTGACATCGTCGAGCTGGAAGATCATGTCGCAGGGCACGCCGGCCTCCGCCAGCAGTACGTCCGTCTGGCCTGGCATGCGCCCGGCCAGCGGGTGCACGGCGAACTTCACCGACACGCCTGCGCCTTGCATCAGCTTCACGAATTCGTACAGCTTCTGCTGCCCCTGCCCCTGCCCCTGCCCCTGCGCCGCGGCCAGGCCCGTAGCCGGCCACGTTGATGACCTTGCGGGCATAGCGCAAATAGATGCTGGTATCGCCCGCATTGACCGGTTCAAGCTGCCTTTGACGGCGCCGTGATTCTGGTGGACGATCACGCTGAAATTGGCGAACAGCACATTGCACGTGGCTTCGACCGTCTTCTCTCCGGGCCCCGGTAGTAAGTGCTTTTTCGTCCTCGCGGATTTGGGGCGGACATGTGAAGCGACGCGTCTCGCTTTGGGCAGCCGCACTGCGCCGTAGAGCGGCCCAATGCAGTTGGGCAGACGATGCGCGCTACGGGCGAGAGTGTCGGTACGCAGTCGTACTGGCTTGTGGGCACGATGTAACCACCGGGCTTCAGCAAGTCATCGACAGTCATGAACATGCCGAAGAAGATCGACAAAATTCGTATCCGGGCCGATACTGTGCMATGCACTCCTGATTGAGTCCGATCGCAATTTCGACAGGCGTTACCGGCACCMGTACGGTAGCGTACCGACAATGGTCCMATGACGATGTAGCCTATACGGGCGGTATCAGCCTGCCATGAGCCGCTCTCCGTTTGCCGACGCCAGCGGCAGCAAACTTGCCGCTATGCGCGCGCGCCCTCAATAGCTGCCGCCGATCATTGCCGGCGCTAACGTGCCGGAGTTCCCCATGCAACATTCCGTTGAGTATCGCGGCTTCGAAATCTGGATTGACATGGTTGGAAGTTCCCAGGACATATTCGAGGCCTGGTACTGCCTGCGCAGTTCGCTGCCACCGGCCTTTCCAGCGCTGGCCGAGTACCGAGTAAAGGTGCACGGCGGCCCATTTACGCGCCGCTGGGCAGTCCTGGCGGGCKAACTGGCGGGAAGGTCCGCGKTCGACAGCCTTCTTTCCAGGGCTCAGTGTCCGCGGATGTGAGCAACTGTGCGATCCTGCCCGCGCCGAGGGCGCGGAGTCATCGTCAGGCTGGAGGATATCCGTGAGCTCAGATTTCCCAAGGGAGCCCTGTGGGAMCGGTCTGGATGCATTGCGCTGATCGGCGGATCTTCCCGGATTACATGCGTTAGTCGATCCACCCGCCAGCGGTGATGGGCCTGCAGGTCTAAGTTTTAACCCACGACAGTATCGCTCTGGGAGAGGATGGCCAGACGCATCGACCTGTCGAGCAGGTGGCCGGTCTGCGTGCGATTCACGGCCTGGTGGTGATTCCCCTGTCGGTTGCAAACGAGACGGCGCCCGGTGCCTCGGACTGACCGTGCGGGCGGACGCCTCTTGCAGTCTGCAAGCGCGTCTTCGACGCTCGCTTGCGCTTCCTTGGTAATGCGCCGCAGGTGCGCGTTGTCATGAAATCTCTCGACGTAGATCTTGTCGATGTCTTCCGTACCGGATGGYCTCACGGCGAACCAGCCTCTCTCGGCAATKACCTTCAGTCCGCCGATCGGCGCGTCGTTGCCGGGCGCTCGGATGAGGACACGCTGAATGCGCTCGTCGGCGAGCTCCGTGCATTTCACCTGCTGCGGCGAGAGCATCGGCAGCACCTTCCTCTGCGCTATCGTTGCGGCCGTCTCGACCCGGGTGGCCACAGAGCTGCGCAGCTCATGGGTGAGCTTGCGAAAGATCTCGCCAGGTTCGCGCCCGGAGCGCGCCGTGATTTCGGCCGAGAGCAGGCCTGCCGCGCGGCCGTCCTTGTCGGTTGTCCATACAGAACCGTCAAGGCGCAGGAAGGAGGCACCCGCGCTCTCTTCACAGCAGAATCTCAGGCTCGCATTGCACAGCCCATCGGTGAACCACTTGAAACCGACAGGGACCTCAGAAAGACTCCGGCCCAGCGCTCGGCGACCCGATCGATCATCTGGCTGCCGACAACGGTCTTTCCCGCGCGAGCTTCGCGCGCCAGCTTGCGCGTTTCCCGGCGCGGTATTCGTAGATCGCTTAGCTGATGGCTAGCATGTGCCACTCGTTGAAGCTTCTTTCCAAGGAAGAGCCCTGATGGCGAGAAGCGCCGAATATCACGCGTCGCCAGGCTTCGGCAGGATCGGGCATGCCGGTGTAGCAGGCCGTGACGAGCCGGGGAATATCCACCGGGATCGCCCTTGGCGCCGGCTTGCCGGCCAGAGGACTGACGATCATGACGGCGTCTTCGGTGTCGTGGATTCGGTGGAACCGTATGCCGCGGCATGACGGGACGCCCGTGCCTGCTCAAAGAGCTCGACCCATCTGGCATAGTTCCGGGCGATACGGGAAACGGCTTCCTGCCCTGTCATTTCCCCGGTCTCGTAGCTGACGATGGCGTCCCAGAACGTGGTGCGCCCAACCGCGAATCCAATCATGCCAGGCACTGACGCGGCGGTTTCCAGCCATTCCGTTACCCTGGCCTCTTCGGCGCCGCGTCCCAGCACGATGCAGCCGACGTCATCCCGTGCGTTGCGCCGCACGGTCTCCACCAGTTGCTCGTAATCCTCGCGCCAGTCGAGCCCTTCGATCTTCCAGATATCCGGTTCGATGCCGGCATCCTGCAGGGTACGGATCGCCTGGCGCATTAGGCCGGGGCGGGTGCGCCGGTCATAGGCATCCTTGTCCATCCCGACCCGCTCCATCTGCGCCATCGTGGCCGGCACCAGCAGTTCGAACATGAGGCGCTGCCCGGCACGCCGGCAGTAGTCTGCAAGCTGCCTCAGGCGCGTTGTTTGCCGGAGATTGAGCGCGGCGTCGTTATCCGGGTTATAGCGCACCAGAGCCTTTGCGAAAGTCGGCCTGAACGCTTCAATGTGCTCCGCGAATGCTTCGCCATACTCGAACTCGAATTCAGCCGGGCCACTCTTCTCGACAGAGAGCGCGGTCACGTAGCCGCCCTCCGTCGCGTCATGAAGAATGCCGGCGCCGAATTCCTCATCGACCAGGATRCCGGCGCAAGATGCCGGCACCCCGTTGTMGACTGCATMCCGGAAGCCATCATAGATGATMTGCTTGCTGCTGGTCACCCTATCGCGCTCCGCAGGTGTCAGCGGAGGATGGAAGCGGAACAGGTCGGCCACGTAGGACTGGCGATGATCGAACGGTAGCAGGTAAAGCGGTGAGTTGTAGCCGGATTTCATAATTGTCTCTCCCCAAACCAGCGATGGCGCCGGATCCATGCGGTGACGACGCCGTCGTGTTGAGTTGCGCCGCCCCGTTGATTCCTCCTGGCACAGGCCGGTGCCAGGTTTGTGCTGGGCAACTCCCGGCGGCGGTCCGGCCTGCATGCGCGGGTCGTGGCGGATCCCGTCACTGAGGTGCGCCCGGCGCAGGCCGCTTACGAGCTACAGCACCTCCATCCGGGCCACGAGCGGGAGGCGGCTTCTTTCACTACGCGCTCCATTCAATCCGCAACGATGCCAKGGACTGAGGCTGAAGGGCCACCTCGATCAAGGTCGTTTCGCCGTCGAGCGAGAAGGCATGTGCTTCGTCGGTGAGTGCCGCTGCCGCACTGATCCGGTCGATATCTTCGGCGCCCAAGTACTCCGGTTCTCCCAGGGCTTGCCACGCTGCCCGCGGGTTGCAATGATCCGCATCGATGCGCGCGATCGTTACCCGACGCGGACTCCGCCCGGCCGCTCCTGACAACCTGATCTGTGCCGTCTCGCTTCGGATGGCGTGCCGGGGCATTGCCTGGTTKAGCAACAACAGGCTGGAGGAAGGACKGCAGCCGGGACTGAGACTCCCTGCCCAGACGGCGACCGTTTCATGCTTGCCKACGATGGGAAGATGGCTCGGGCCAAGGCGTTGCATCAACTGAAATGCCCGGTAGGCAGGTTTGGCGATGCCATGCAGCGTCAGCAAGCCGAAACCGCCATGAAAGGGCGCATTCGGCAAGGCGTTCTCCTCGAAGATATCGGAGAACGTCCAATAGCCATACGCATCCACAAGACCGTCCACGCTCAAGGCAATCCGGACCGCGAGCGCGGCGCCGAACGCCTCGTCGTGCAGCGGATCGCGCTGCTTCGGTGTGATGTTCCATTCGGTATATAGGAGAGGGCGGCCGCGCGCCTGCGCGTTTGCCTGGAGGGCCCGCTCCCGCATGAGGTCTGCCGGGGCATGTTCCAGTTGGGAAATCGTGTCTGCTGCATCGAACTGGGAAGATGCATCCGTGGCGTAGTAGTGCGTGCTGACGAAGTCGGCCGCAAGCGCATTCTGCTCGCAATAGCCGATGAAGTCGTCGATCMACGCATTTTGTGCGGTAGCGGGACCGCCGACCTGCAGGCGCTCATCGATATGCTTGATGGCATGGACCGTGGCCTGGTAGAGCCTGAAGTAGGCTTGCTGGCCGCCAGTCCAGAACAGGCGCAGGTTTGGCTCGTTCCAAACCTCGAACAGCCATAGGGAAACCTCCTCGATACCGTAGCGCGCGACCCAGTGGCTCACCAGTTTCCGGATCAGTTGCTCCCACTCCCGGTAGTCTCTTGGCGGCGTGATGTTGGCACGATAGTGAAACACGGTCTCCGTGCCCGACGCCAGGGCGGAGGGCATGAATGACAGTTCGACAATCGGCCTCATGCCGATCGACAGCAGAAAGTCGAATATCTGGTCGGCATTGAAAAAGGAGTAGAGCCATTGGCCGTCCCGGCAGACCACGGTGCTCATGTCGTCGCACAGGATGCCGTGGAAGCGGACGTGGCGAAAGCCCAGTTCGCGGTGTGCCCTGCGCAGTTGCTTCTGCCAGTCCGCGCGCAGTGCGACTGGGGCGTGGCAACTTCCCACCGTGTGTTGCCACGGATGCACGAGCGGGAGTGGTGTTGCGGCCAGATTGCAGCTGAAGGCAATTGCCATGGTGGGTGGGTGTGTAGGGATGATGCCATGTGCGGAGCGGAACCCGGGCGTGGCGCCGACGCCGGGGGCGTCACCACGGCGTCGTTTCCCACACAGAATTGCGTGAGGCAGCCGCTGCGGCACGATACAGATACCTCGCGACCGGTTGTTGTCCTTCACCGTACGAAGCTGGTGTGCCGGCAATGTCGGTCCCGCCCACGGAGCCGGTCTCGGGCACCTGTATCGCCTTCTTGCCTCTATGTATAGTTCGCGCTCTGTACACGTGCCGTCCGGGGGCGTACAGTCCGGGACGTTTATTTTCGGAGGAGCCCTGAAACATAGGGGCGGCAGACTCACGCGCTAGTACGGGTGAGCGGAGACGTCGCCGGCGGACGACTCAAGCCAGTAGCCCGGATGGCCCTAGTACAACATCCCGTAAATAGCTTGAATAAATAATCGCCTCGGATATCATGGCGGGATGAGTCGAGGCCGCCATGCAACGCCAGTGAAGTTGGCGAAGAAAGAAAGACAGGAACTGTTATCGCTGATCGAGCGCAAGACGGCGCCG
>NZ_JBFTLQ010000089.1:0-29026 GCF_056396525.1 Cupriavidus sp. 05T41 | reverse complement strand
GGCATCACCCCCACCGCCAACAAGCTCTATCAACTGGTGCGCAAGGGCAGCATGGGCACGCCGACCGAGGTGCTGGCGCAGTTCTGGACCGACCTGCGCGACAAGATGCGCGTGACCATCGACCATCCCGGCCTGCCGGACGCGCTCAAGGCGATCGCCGCCAATGCCGTGCAATCGATCTGGCAGGCCGCCAACGAGGCGGCCACCGGCGAGTTGGCCGCCTTGCGGGCCGAGGCCCGGCTCCAGGCCAGTGAAGCCGAGGCCCAGCGCGACCAAGCGCGCGCCGCGGTGGTGGTGGCCGAACAGGAGACCGCCGCCGTCCAGGCCGACTGTGACGCCGCCCAGCAGGCGCGCGCGGCGCTACAGGGCGAACTGGAGGCCGCGCGCCAGGCTCTCGCGGCTGCCCAGGCGCGTCAGGAGGAAGGCACGCGCCAGCTCGCAGCGCTCGAGCGGCAACTGCAGGAGCTGCGCACCCAATTCTCGACGGAGCTGGAGCACACCCGCGAGCAGGTCGCCGTGGCCCAGGAACGGGCCAGCGCCACCGAACGCCGCGCGCTGCGCGAGATCGACCAGGAACGCACGCTGCGCCAGAAGGGCGAGCAGGTGCTCGCGGACCTGCGCACCGAACTGGCGGCCGTACAGGCGAGGGCGCAGGACGCCGCCGTGGCCGGTGCCGAGGCGCGGGCGCGCTTGCAGGCCGAGCGCGACACGCTCGGCGAGCAACTGGCGCAGGCCCGGCAGGCGCTCGGACAAGGGCAGGCGGCACAGGACGGGCTGCGGGCCGAACTGGAAGCGGCGCTGCGGCGGGCCGAGCGTGCCCAGGCGGAGGCCGCTGCGGCGCGCCATCTGGCGCCGGCCCGGCGTCGGACGCCGGTGGCGCGCACCAAGTTCAAGCCGGGGCCGGCCTGAAGAGAAGAGGGGGCGAGGATTTGTCCACTGCGCCACGGGATAAGCCTGTGGACAAGCCGCGCGAGGACCAGCTATTCGGCGGGCCCCTCGGATCTGATTAATTTTTAAGCGATGGGTGGGCACGTGATGCCCAGTCCCCAATGCGGTGGGTGGCTTGACACCAACGAGCCGCCCGAACAATGCTGAGGCCCAACGGTCTCTAAGACGACCACGCAGGATCCTGCTCCGCAGCTTCCTCCAATCTGTGCACCGAAAATAATGTCGATCGAAATCGAGCGCGCCGAAGCGATTACCTGGATCCGCATCCAGATGGCCCAGCACGGCCTGACCCTGACCCAGTTGCAGGCCGCTGGCTGTTTTCCCGAGCCGCCACCGGCGACGTTGCCTGGCGCGGTGCGCTATCGCAACGCGCACGGGCAGGGCTGGGATGGCCGCGGCGCCATGCCGGACTGGCTGCAGCGGGCGGTCAACGCCGGGCAGAGCGTGGAGCATTTCCGCGTTTAGTGGTTGGCGAGTAGAGGCTACCACTTCGATTTCCTTCACCCGCGCCATCGGGAGCCGCTCGCTCATGGCTCATCAGCTTCACCATGCAAGCCAGTTAGCGTGGTCTCCGGACCTATGTATTATCTCTTCCGCCTATGCTCAAGCTTGCCGCAACCCTTCGTATCGAACTGCTCCACGTCAAGCCTCTGGTCTGGCGTCGCTTTGTTGTCCCGGCCGATATGCAACTCCCCAAGCTCCACAAGGTAATCCATTCTGTGATGGGCTGGGAGGACACTCACCTGCATGAATTCGACATCGACAGCGAGCGGTTCGGTGTGCAGGATAAGGACGTCTCGGATGAAGGCCTGCGGTCGGAGAAGGGCGTCCGGCTGAACAATGCACTCGGCGCGGTCACTGAATTCGAGTACCGCTATGATTTTGGCGATGACTGGCGGCACCGTGTCATTGTCGAATCAGTTGGCTACCCTGACCTGGCGCTGGCTCTGCCGGCTTGCCTGGCTGGCGAGAACGCTTGCCCTCCGGAAGACGTTGGCGGGCCACACGGTTATGCGCAATTCCTTGCAGCGCTCCGGGACAAGAACCACGAACAGCACAATGACTTCCGGTCGTGGGTTGGCGGCGTATTCGATCCAGTTGGCTTTGATGTGAATGCGGTCAATGCGAGGCTGCGGGCAATTCGGTGACGCCTGCTCACTGACGGGCAAGGGCATAGCTACCCAAGTCTCGAAAGCTTGATCGAGGGTGGGTGGGTGATCGACTGAGGATCATTTGGCCAGCGAGCCCGTCGACCGACAGGCCGAACAGGTCATGCAATGCCCGGGCCTGTCGCGGACCTGCGCACCGAACTGGCGGCCGTGCAGGCGAGGGCGCAAGACCCCGGGCTCTCAGTCCAGGCTGATTCCGTTTGCCTTGGCAATGCCTTGCCAGAGGGACAGGTCGGTACGGACGGTATTGGCAAACTGCTCCGGGCTTTTCAATGGCGGATCGACCAGGTTCAGCTGGACGAACCGGTCACGCAGTTCCGGGGCGGACAGCGTGTTCAGGATCTCCCGATGCACGGCCGCTACTATGCTGGCCGGCGTACCGCGCGGGGCGAACACGCCGTACCAGGCATCCGTATCGAAGCGATAACCTTGTTCGGTCATGGTCGGCAGGTCCGGTAGCGCCGGGCCCCTGTGCGACCCGGTGATGGCGAGGCCGCGCAGCTTTCCGGTCTTGATCAGCGGCACGGAACTGGTCGCGTCGACGAAGGCCACCTTCACCCGCCCGCCCTGCATGTCCTGGTAGATCTGGCCGATCGTCTTGTAGGGCACATGCCGGATGTCGAGTCCCTCCTGCCGCTTCAGGTACTCCATCACAAGCTGTCCGGTGGAGCCCGGACCCCAGGTGGCATAGTCGTACTTGCCGGGATTCGCCTTGACGAGGGCAACGAACTCCTTCAGGTTGTGCGCTGGAAAATCCGGAGAGGCGACCAGATGGATGCCCCCTGAGAAGATCTGCGCCACGGCCACAAAGTCGCGCGTCACATCGAAGGGCAGCTTGTGCAACAGGGCCTGGCTGATGACGGTCGAAGAGGAGCTGGCGAATAGCAAGGTGTAGCCGTCAGGCGGCGCCTTGGCCACCGCGTCGACGCCGATGACGCCGTTAGCGCCCGGCCGGTTGTCGACCACGACGGGCTGGCCCAGCGTGCGCGACAAGCGCTCGGCAAAGATGCGCGCAATGGTGTCGGGCCCGCTGCCACCGGCGCTGGGCAGGATCAGGCGAACCGGCCGTGCCGGCCACGGCTGCGCGATCGCCGGCGCGGCGCCAAGAAGGTCCAGGGCCATGCCAAGCGCGCATGCCAGGGCCAGGAAACGGCCGAGTTTCAATGTATTGCAGCAATACCGCATCATGTTTGTCTCCATCATGATGTTGTGATGGTGGGCCGAGCCAATGCACATTGCACGGCACAGGCCCGGCTGTGCACCAACCTTCAGCCCGCGGCGCGTACGGCACCGATCGACAGGCCACCATCGACAATGAGCATCTGCCCGTTGACATAGGAGGACTCGGCACTGATCAGGTAGAGCGCGGCATGTGCAACCTCCCAGCCTGTGCCCTGCCGGCCGAACGGCAGCGGGCGGCTTGCGCGCGAGGGCCTGGCGCGCGAGGCGTCGCGGCCCATCGGGGTGTCGATCAGTCCCGGTGCCAGCACATTGGCGCGCAAGCCGCTGGGCTGCCCGGCGAACGCCACGGCACGGCCGAGCGCCATCAATGCGGCTTTCGAGGTTTCGTAGGCAGGCAGCCCGCTCAGTGGCGAGATTGCTGCAGTGGAGGCGACGAACACGATGGCGCTGCCGGCGGGCATGACCGCGGCCGCCTCCTGGGCGCAGAACATCGGGGCACGCAGGTTGATGTCCTGCACACGGCCCCAGTCCTCAGGCGTCTCCGCGCCGAAGCGATTCTGGTTGCCGATGCCGACGTTGACCACCAAGCCATCGAGCCCGCCCAGCGCGGCGTTGGCTTGCGCCACCATGCGCGCGATCTGCGCGGGGTCCGCCACATCCGCCTGGACCGGCACGGCGACGCCGCCCTCGAGCCGGATGTGGTCGACCGTGTCCTGCGCGGCGGTAATGTCGATATCGGCGCATGCCACGGCCGCGCCTTCACGCGCGAACAGCAGCGACATGGCGCGGCCGTTGCCCACGGATGGCACCGGATCGACGGTGCGGCGCTGGCCCGCGCCGACCACCAGGATGCGGCGCCCGGCGAGCCGACCTTCGCGGCGCGGCAGGCCAAGCGCGGGCGCAAAGAGTTGTTGGTCCGGACGACTTTCCAGGAATTCAGTCATGACGCAGCTCCAGCTTTTCCAGCGGTGGGTTTTCGATATCGACTTCGAGGTTTTCCAGCAGGCGCGACACCAGCATGTAAAAGCCGATGGTCGCCAGCAGCTCGACCATCATCTGCGCGTCCAGCGCCGCGGCAACCTGCGCGTAGAGCGCCGCCGGCGCTTTGACGTCACGCACCACGGCATCGGTAAATGCGATGACAAGGCGCTCGGTTTCGCTGAAGTCGCCGTTGGCGTCGGGCGTCAGCACGGCATCGATCTTTTCCTCGGGCAGGCCGGCGGCGCGCCCCACGCGGCGATGCTGATGCACCTCGTAGCTGGCGCCGCTGAGCGCGCCCACCCGCAGGATGGCCAGCTCGCGTAGCGTCGCCGGCAGCACGGTCTCGGTGAGAATGGCCCGGCCGAGGCCGAGGAAGCCGAGCGCGATCTCTGGCGCATGCGGCAGCACCCGGTACAGGTTCAGGGCGGGACGTCCGCGCAGTTGCTCGCCAAGGCGGCCGGGCACGTTGTCCACATCGAAATAAGGCAATCTTGCCATGTTGCGTTGTCTCCGTTTCCTGCCTTGCGGCAGGTGATGTCGTGGTGGGAACAGGGGTAGAAGGGTTGGCCGCTTACGGCAATATGTTGCGAGCGTCCTGGCGCAAGACCAGGTTCCATACCTGCTGGCTGATCGGTTGCTCGCATTCCTCGATCAAGTGGGCGACGAGTCCCGCGCAGCGTCCGATCAGCGCCAGGCCTCGACCGAACAACGGGTCCAGCCCCATTTCGGCGAGGATCGCGCCGATCGCGCCAGCGGCGTTGAGCGGCAGGGCGCGGCGCGCGCCGTCATCGCAGGCCTCACCGAGTGCAAGCGCAAGACGGCAATACTTGCCGTGGAAGTGGTTTGCCCTGGCTGCCTCCATCAGGGCCGGCACGCGCGGGTCGCCCTGCGCGTGGATCGGATGGCCCACGCCAGGTATCGGCTTGCCGGCTGACCGGCGAGCGGCGACGATGTGCCGTGCCTGCGCCGCGATGGTGTCGCCGTCAGCATCAGCCGCCAGCGTTGCACCTTCCTGCAACAGCATCTCCGCCATGTTCTGAACGGTGCCGAGGAAGCGCTCCCCGGCGCCCAGCAATCCTGCGGCGACCGCGCCTTGCAAGGATTCCGGCGCGCCGAGCCAGGTCATGCGGGCGCTGATCGCGCTTGGCGTCAGCCCGTGATCGACCGCGGTCACCAGCAGCGTGTCAATCATCCGTGCTTCCGCCGCGCTGGGCAGGCGGCCGAGCGCGACCAGGCAGAGCGTTTGCACGAAATCCAGCCTGCCAATCACCTCGGTGGCCAGGTCGAGTCCGCGCAGCGTGATGCGATCGGGTGTGGTGTAGCCGATCTCGGTGCGTACGCCATTCATGCGCTCAGCCCCACGGTGATGCCGCCGCAGACGTGCAGCACTTGCCCGGTGACGAAGGACGCGCGTTCGTCGAGAAAGAACTCGACAGCGTGGACGATGTCTTCCGGCTTGCCTAGCCGCCTGACCGGCACGCCGTTCACAATGCGCTGCGTCAACGCATCCCGGGCCGGGTTGACTTCGCCGAACGCCGCCGTGGCGATGGGCCCCGGAGCAACGGCGTTGACGGTGATGCCGTGCGCCGCGAGTTCCAGCGCCCAGGTTCGCGTCATGGCGTTCAGGGCGCCCTTGCTGGCCGAGTACGCCGTGCGCAGTTCCTTGCCCAGCGCGGCACGGCTGGAGATATTGATGATGCGGCCGTGGCGCGCCGCACGCATGGCCGGCACCAGTGCCTGAGTGCATTGCAGCGCCGCCCGGACATTGACATCGATCTGCTTGTCGAAGTCGTCAAGACTGGTTTCCTCCAGGCTCGCCGCCCGCAGGGTCGCCACGTTGTTGACGAGGCCGGCGAAGGCAAAGCTGGCCGTGGCTTCGCCAAGCGCGGCGGCGAGTTGCGCCGGCTCGGCCATGTCGACTTCGACGAAATGCGTCACGCCGGCCTCGGGAGGTGCCACCCGATCGAAGTTCACTACCGTGTGGCCGCGCTCGCGCAGCGTCTTGCACAGGGCCCAGCCAATGCCGCCGGAGCCGCCGGTTACCAGGATATCTGTCGGTGTCATGATGAAAGAGGCTCCTTGCCTTGAGGGTTGTCGTTGGCGTAATTGCATGCACTGGCGGCGAGCAGGGTCTTCACTTCGAGCTTCGAGACCTTGCCGTTGGCCGTGAGCGGAAGGGTTTCCACAAAATGGATGCGCTTGGGTGCCTGCACCGAACCCAGGCGTTCCTTGACGAACGCCTGCAATTCGGCGGCGTTGGCGGTGACGCCGGCATGCAGTTGCACGGCCGCATGCACGGCCTCTCCCCAGCGCGGGTCGTCCATGCCGAGCACAGTGCAGCGGCACACCGCGGGATGGGCGCCGAGCGCGTTCTCCACGTCGCTTGGGTACACGTTGAAGCCGCCCGTGATAATGACGTCGCGCAACCGGTCTTTCAGGTACAGGTAGCCTTGCGCGTCCAGGTAGCCGCCGTCGCCCGTATGCAGCCAGCCATCGGCAAGTGCCTCGGCGGTCTTGCCGGGCTGGCGCCAGTAGCCGGACATGACGAGGTCGCCGCGCACCACGATCTCTCCGGTCTCGCCAGCCGGCAGCAACCTGCCATCGCGCCCCATGATGGCGAGCTCGGTCAGGCAGGTGGCACGTCCCACAGAGCCGTGGCGGGCGGGGTCGCGCATTTCGCTGGCAGGCAGGAAAGCCATGATGCCGGGGGCTTCGGTCTGCCCGAACGAGGTCTCCAGGGTGCCGAAGACTTCGATGGCCTGGGCAATTCGGTCGGCGCGCATCGGCGCCGCCGCATAGATCAGGTGCCGCAGCGCGGACCAGTCCCGGGCGCCTACGCCCGGTTCGTCCAGCAAATCGTAGATCAGCGTGGGTGGCATGAACACCGCGGTGATGCGCTCGCGCTCCAGCTGATCGAGCAGTGCGCACGGCCTCGTCGTATCCGCCAGCACTACCGTGCCGCCGCGCGCGAACACCGGCAGCAGGAAGGTAGATGTGCCGTGGGTAATGGAAGCCACGGCGAGATAGCGCTCGTCCTCGCGCAACTGCATTGCGGTGAGGATGGACACCACTGTCGTGTTCCAGGTCCGCAGCGACTGCATGACGCCCTTGGGCGCGCCGGTGGTACCTCCGGTGAACTTGATGGCCTGCGTTTCGCCAAGTTCGCGCTGCACGCGTAGCGGGACGCGGCCGCGCCAGGCAGCTAGTAGTCCGGCCAAGCTGTCCGGGCCGGATGCCTGCGGCCCGCAGGCGATCACGCGGGTGCCCTGCGTGATCGTGCCGGATTGGCTCGGGCCGTTGTCTTCCACCACCAGGATGGACGGCTCGGTGAAGTCGACGATACGGGCCCGTTCGTGGACCGAGGCGCGCGGATTCAGCGGCACCCAGCACTTGCCGGCGGCCAGCGTAGCCAGCAGCGCGAGCACATGCTGCACGCTATTGCCGGCGCAGATGCCGACGCGCGATCCGGGCGTGGAGTCCAGCGCCTGGAAGGCCGCTGCGAGCGCGAGCACCTTCTGCGTCAGCTCGCCATAGGTCAGCGATTCGCCGGACGCCTGCAAGGCGATGCGCGCCGGCGTGGCGCTGGCGGTTCTCAGCAGGTAGTCGATTGGCTGCATGTTTTCATCCGTTGCGTCTCGTTCATTTCACTCATTCCGCCCGTGCTCCCGATACCTTGACGATCCTTGCCCATTTGCTCATCTCCTCATCGACAAATCTGCTAAATTCCGCTGCGCTCATCGGCTGGCTGCCTGCGTTCCTGCCGGTGCCGAGGTCCGCGCCGCTGTCGGCGCCCATCTGCGCGTAGCGCTGGCGCAGCGCCGGGCTTGTCACGGCCTGGCCGACCGCGGCATTGAGCCGGTTCACAATCTCCGGCGCCGTGTGTGCAGGCGCGAAGATGCCGCTCCAGTTGCTAACGAGGTAGTCCGGTACGCCGGCTTCGGCAACGGTCGGCACATCCGGCAGTGCGGGCGAACGGCGCGCCGAGGTCACGGCGAGAGGGCGCACCAGGCCCTTGGCGATCAGCGGCAGCGAGGTGGGCAGGTTGTCGAACATCAACTGGACCCGCCCGCCCATCAGGTCGGTCTGCGCGGGCGAGCCACCGCGGTAGGGCACGTGCGTGAGCTGTGTGCCGGTCATATGCTCGAAGAGTTCACCGGACATATGAATGCTGCTTCCATTGCCGGACGAGCCCATCATCAACTGGCCAGGTTTGCTCCTGGCCAGCGCAATCAGTTCTTTCACATTGCGCACCGGCAAGGCAGAGTTGACGATCAGCACATTCGCGCCGGAAGAAACCAGGGCCACAGGCTGGAAGTCCTTCTTCGGGTCGTAGGGCAGGTTGGCATACAGCGTCGGGTTGATGCCATGGGTGCCGATCGTGCCCAGCAGCAAGGTATAGCCGTCCGGCGCCGCGTTGGCGACGGCGGCCGCGCCGATGTTGCCGCCAGCGCCGGCGCGGTTCTCCACCAGCACCGGCTGCCCGAGGCTTTGGGTCAGTTGCTGGCTGAGCAGCCGTCCGAAAATGTCCGCGGCGCCGCCGGGCGGGAACGGCACCACCAATCGGATTGGCCGTGAGGGATAGGCCTCGGCCCGTACCGGCCCCGCAATGTGCAGGGCGAGCGCGGCCGCGACCGCACAGATCAGTCTGTGAAGCATGGGATGTCTCCGTTGTCGTAGTTGTTGCCGGCGGCAAGCTCCGGGTGGAGCCGCGCCAGGCTTGGTGCCAGCCGCCTAGCGGGATTCAGGACGGCGCAGATGCAACGCCTGCACTTAAGCCACCGTCGACGGGAAGTTCGGCTGCGTTGATATAGGAGGCTTGCGCCGATAGCAGAAAGCGCACTGCATGCGCGACCTCCCAGGGCGTGCCTTGCCGCCCGAACGGCAAGGCGGCGGTGCGTCCAGGCCGCGCCGCGGAGGCCGCGCGGCCCATCGGCGTATCGATCAGGCCGAGCATGACCACATTGGCGCGTATGTGGTTAGGCTGCCCGGCCAGCGCGGTCGCACGACACAGGGCACCGAGCGCTGCCTTCGAGGCTTCGTATGCCGGATTCATTCCCGCGGGCAGCCTGGCCGCAACTGAAGACACGAATACGACGGCGCCGTGCATGGACATAAGCGGCAAGGCTTGCTGCACGGTCAGCATGTGCGCGCGCAGATTGACCGCCATCACCTCGTCCCAGCTGTCGGCCGTCAGTTCCGCCAGGCGCTCGCGGCGGCTAATGCCCACGTTTAGTACGAGTCCGTCGAGGCCGCCCAGCGCCGCGCGTGCAGCCTGGACCATCCCTTTGATGCCGCCGGCGCTGGCGACATCGACCGGGATGGCCACCGCGCCGCCGTCCCGCACACTGCGTACGGTGAGTTCCGCTGCCTCCGTGCTCTTGTCGGCGCAGGCGATGCTGGCGCCAGCGTGGGACAGGGTCATGCAGATGGCGCGTCCGTTGTTGACAGGATTCCCCGTATCGGCGGAAGGGAGCTGTCCGCCTCCGACAACGAGGATGCGTTGGCCGCCCAGCGATCCACACATGGCCTCGCCTGCAAGGCCGGCGCCGGCGGGCGCGGAAATGGGGCGCGAAGGACGGTCTGGCTGCATTGGATAGTTTGGTGCTGTCTCAGTTAATGTGGGGAAATGTGAAAACGATTTCCGTTTGTGATAAGTTATCAGGCAACAAATTTGGCGTCCAACTGTGGAACGTTTTCATTAGGGAAGACCATGACGCAACGGATTTCCGTCAGAGATGTGGCTGAGGCGGCGGGGGTTTCCATCGGCAGCGTGTCGCGGGTTCTGAACGGCACCGGCTATGCCAGCCAGGCGCTGAGAGCCCGGGTGCACGCGGCCGTGGAGGCACTGAACTATGAGCCCAGCTTTGCAGCCCGCCATCTGCGCACCGGGCGCAGCAAGACGGTTGGCTATCTCGTTTCGAACATCGGAAACCCGCTGCTGGCGGCGCATTTCCGCGAAGTCGAGAGGCATATGCAGGCTGCCGGGTACTCCATGCTGGTCGGCAATACGCTGGACCAGCCACAGCGCGACCGCGACCTGGTTGCGCT
This sequence comes from Cupriavidus sp. 05T41, assembly GCF_056396525.1. Classification (NCBI taxonomy): domain Bacteria; kingdom Pseudomonadati; phylum Pseudomonadota; class Betaproteobacteria; order Burkholderiales; family Burkholderiaceae; genus Cupriavidus; species Cupriavidus sp. 05T41. The sequence continues at coordinate 18,698 of NZ_JBFTLQ010000089.1, read as the reverse complement.
GTTCGAGAGCCGCCGGCTGGAGGGCATCATCGCCGCGCCGAGCTTGGAGAGCGCGGACCCCGCCAACAGCCTCTTCAGCAACTGCAGCCTGCCGGTGGTGATTCTGGATCGGGAAACGCCGCTACCAATGGATACCGTCTATCTGGATCACCGTAGCGGCATGAAGCAGGCGATGGCACATCTTGTTTCATTAGGTCACCGCCGTATCGCGTTTTTCGGGCCCGGCGAGCACATTCGTCCAGGGCGCGAAAAGCTGCTCGGCTACCGGGATGGCCTTGCGGAGGCGGGTCTGGAGTTCGACCCCGAATTAGTTTGCATGTCACGCTCGGCGATCGATTCGTCACGCACCCAAATGGCGACCATGCTCGCTCTTTCCGTGCCCCCGACCGCAATCATCGGACTAGGAACGCGCCTGCTCTCTGGCGCCGTTTATGTTGCGCGCAAGGCGGGGTTGGATATTCCCGGAGACCTTTCGGTGATCGGCATCGGTACGCCCGAGACGCTTGAGTTGATGTATCCCCCGCTAACCACTTTGCGCTTTGACATCGAGCGCGCCGCGGAGGCGGCCGCACATCTGATGCTTGACCGGTTGACCGGGGAGGGTGTGAAACAACCACGTAGCGTGAATGTGCCGCTTGAGTTGGTTCTGGGTGAGTCGTCAGCTTCGGCGGCACACGGGCGGCCCGGCGGGATCGCACATGCGCCTGAGTCGAGATAAGCGAAGTCTTCCGAGGGAGATGTCGGGAGACTATCCCGAAAAGGTTCAAGGCCTGTTCTAAGCCGGCGCCCGCGACCCGACCTGTGCCGCCGGGCATGCGGGCGCGCAATATCGATCAGGCTGCCGACATGACGCTGACGGTCTTGGTGTTCAGGTAGGCTTCGAGCGCTTCTGGCCCACCTTCCGAGCCGTAGCCGGAATCCTTCACGCCACCGAACGGCAGTTCGGCGAACGGCGCTGCCGGCTGGTTGACCCAGAGCATGCCGACTTCGAGACGGCGCGACAGCATGTGGAGCGTTGCGATCGACGTCGTGAACGCATAGCCAGCCAGGCCGAACGGCAGGCGGTTGGCTTCGGCGATTGCCTCTTCGATCTTGTCGAAGCCGCGGATAGCCGCGATCGGGCCGAACGGCTCTTCATTGAGCACGCAGGCGTTGAGCGGGACGTCGTTCAGAATGGTCGGTGCGAAGAAGTTGCCGACGTCGCCGATCCGCGTGCCACCAGTTTCCAGCTTGGCGCCCGACTTGAGCGCGTCTTCCACAAGGCTGGTCATGTCCATGACGCGGCGCGGATTGGCCAGCGGGCCCAACGTAGTGCCTTCGGAAAGGCCGTCGCCGACCTTCAGGCTTTCGGCGTGGGCGGCGATGCGCTTGGCGAATTCGGCGCGAACGCTGTTGTGGACCAGGAACCGTGTCGGCGAGATGCAAACTTGGCCGGCGTTGCGGAACTTGGCACCGCCGGCGGCCTTGACCGCAAGTTCCAGGTCGGCGTCCTCGGCGACGATCACCGGGGCGTGACCGCCCAGTTCCATCGTCACGCGCTTCATGTGCCGGCCGGCCATGGCCGCCAGTATCTTGCCGACCGGGGTCGAACCCGTGAACGTGACCTTGCGGATGACCGGATGCGGGATCAGGTAGCTGGAGATCTCGGCGGAGTCACCGAACACCAGGCCCACCACGCCCGCCGGCACGCCGGCGTCGACGAACGCGCGCATCAGCGCGGCCGGCGATGCCGGGGTTTCCTTGGGCGCCTTCACGATGATCGAGCAGCCCGTGGCAAGCGCGGCCGACACCTTGCGGACGGCCTGGTTGATCGGGAAGTTCCAGGGCGTGAACGCCGCGACCGGGCCGACCGGTTCTTTGATCACCAGTTGCTGCGCGGCGATATTGCGCGACGGGACGATGCGGCCGTAGACGCGGCGGCCTTCGTCGGCGAACCATTCGATGACGTCGGCGGCGGCCAGCGTCTCAACCTTCGCCTCGGCCAGCGGCTTGCCCTGTTCCTGGGTCATCCAGGGGGCGATCGTATCGGCACGCTCGCGGATCAGCGCGGCGGCGCGGCGCATGATCTGGGCCCGTTCGTTGGCAGGCACGTCGCGCCAGCCCTCGAAACCCTTCTGTGCGGCCTCAAGCGCGCGATCGAGATCGGCGGTGGAGGCCTTCGCCACGTTCCCGATGACGAGGCCGGTGGCCGGGTTCACCACGTCCATGGTCTCGCCGTTCTGCGCGTCGGCCCACTCACCACCAATCAACAACTGAGTATTCGGATATGTCATTTACGCCAACTCCTCTTTCCTGGTTGCATCTTCCAGCGCCTTGGCGCACTGCGCGAAGCCTTCAGCTGACACCCCTCTGCACACCCGGCGATGCACTTGCGAGTCCCGTTTTCGCGACTGAACGCTACGTGGTGCCCCGGAACGTCGCGCGCCGCATCCCCATTCGAGGCCTGGCGCCAAGATCCGTTGTGGATTGTCATTCTGATAGATCACCTGCCTCATTTGACGACGGTCTGCCAGTGAGCAACCTTGGCAAGCGCGGCCTGCGCCGCTGCCTCGATCTCCGTAACGATCTCTGCGACAGACTTCACATCATGTATGAGTTCAACTGTGGCGCCGGCATAGAGTGGGCTAGCTTCCCATTCTCCCTCCATGGCGTCCCAAGGCGCCGCGACGTTATAGCGATAGAGTGGCTTTCCATTCGGAAAGCGCGATATAGGCTCGCCTTCCCCAGGTCGTTGACCGGCGGGTGGGCAACCGGCCGCTTCCCATTTAGAGAATGTGGAGTTGCGAATTACCCAATGGGGACATTCCTGCCCAACCGGATCAAAGAGCTCGGTCTCGACAAGATCCCGCGCGCGAGCTGAAACAACGCGTTCCTTGTAACCGCTGTGATTGGCCGATTCCTTGCTCGCAACAAAGCGCGTTCCCATCCAAACGCCACAAGCACCAAGAGCCATCGCAGCGAGCAGGCCCCTGCCGTCTGCAATACCGCCCGCAGCTACCACGGGGACCCCATTCGCGGCGTCAACAATGGAGGGGAGGAGCGTCATCGTAGGTGCGCTTCCTACGAAATGACCGCCAGCCTCCCTTCCTTGAGAAACGATAAAGTCGACGCCCAACTCCTTTGCCCGCGCCGCATCTTCTGCGTCACCCACTGTCCAGAAAACAAGCCCGCCCGCATCCTTGATGGCACGAACATAGGGCTCGATATCTCCTTGCCATAGAGAGAAGACGCGCACGCCGGCATCCAATGCTGCAGCGAGCCGCTTCCGTTGATCAACGACCAAGGTGAGATTGGCACCAAACCGGCCGTTCGTGACCCGGTTTATCGCTGCAAGCTCGTCGCTTACAGTCTCTTCCGCCATATGCGCCAGCGCAGTAAACCCGAAGCTGCCGCTATTGGCCATCGCTCCGAGAAATTCCGCGTTTGTACCTCGTCCGAGAGGGGCCGCCAAGATCGGAACGCGCAAATCAAGCGCTCTGGTCAACGCTGTTTCGAAAGGCATATCAGTATTCCTCCACGCTCAGATTGAGCATCTATCAGGTCTATGGGTCTGGCTCAGCTTTTCGCGAGCGCCAATTCCACTGGGGCTACAAAGATCCTGCCGTCTGCCTCTGTGACCTCGTAGGTTTCAATATCTCCGTCTGCCGGCGGCGACAACGCCTTCCCGGTTATGACGTCGAATTGCGCACCATGAAGCGGACACTCGACTACAGAGCCCTCGAGGTATCCGTCCGAGAGATAGGCCAAAGCGTGCGAACAGATATCGCTGGTCGCGTAGACCTTGCCGTCCACGTTGGCGAGCAGAACCCGCGTGGCTCCCATAAAGACACATTTCATGTCGCCCGACTTTAATTCGGCAACGCTGCAAACATCATGACCTTTGGGCATGTTTCACCTCCGTTTCACTTGGTTTTTCCTGACGCGTTTCTTGTCAATCAGACGGTTTGGATCAACATGGCGGCCCGTCTGCATTGGGTCCAAGATAAACGCTTTTTCCGAGGGAATAACTCCCCGAAAACGGGATAGACTTTCAGGTGACATGAAAAAATCATGTACCTGGTTGGAGGGCATTTCCCCCTGTGGGCGGACTGGTTGCCGCCATATCCGACGCACAGCGGCGCGGCGCCGATCGCGAGAGACGCGCAATTGAGATTTGCGGGAAGAAATGTGGCTGAATCCAGGGCAGGAACAGCCGCGGAAGTGAAAGCGATGTGCTTGATGCGATACGACAGCCACATTGACAAACGCTGGCTTGGCGCTCCATCATGAGTGACTGTCAACTGTGACGCGATGGTCGGTGGAACGCATGGATCGGATGGCCAGTCTTACCGCCTTTGTCCGCGTTGTCGAAAGCGGCAGCTTCACCATGGCAGCGCGGCGCCTCGACCTTTCGACAACGACAATCAGCAACCAGGTACAGGCGCTGGAAGACAGCCTCGGTGTGCGCCTGTTGAACCGCACCACGCGGCATGTCAGCCTGACGGAGATTGGCCGCGAATATTACGAACGCTGCTCGAGGATCCTGCTGGATCTGGCGGAAGCGGACGAAAATACCAGCGCGTTGCAGGCGACTCCGCGCGGTCGTCTCCGCCTGCGTTGCCACCACTCGTTGGACCGCTTTATTGCACCTGTCGCCACCCACTTCTCGGCCAAGTACCCGGAAGTCTCGCTGGATTTCGAGACCGACGCGACGATCGACCCCGTGCGGGATGGGTTCGACCTATCGATCATGCCTGTATCGCCTCCTGATTCGACCCTGATCAGACGGACCTTGGCGAAATGGCACTACCAGTTGTACTGTGCGCCGGCTTATCTCGACACGCACTCCACACCGCACACGCCAGCAGACCTGGCCGGCCACAACTGCCTGCTTTACGCCTATTCGCTCTTCCGCAACGAGTTTCGTTTCATCGATGCTGCCGGCAATACAACGACCACTCGCGTGTCGGGCAACATGGTCACCGCCAGCATTACCGTCATGCGCTCGGCTGCAACTGCCGGACTCGGATTGTGGCTGTGCCCCCCGTTTATTGTTTCTGATCTTCTCGCTTCTGGCGCGCTGGTGCCGCTGCTGCCCGACTACCGGACAGAGGAGTTGGAGATCGTCGCGCTCTACCCCCATCGGCGACACTTAAGCACCAAGGTCCGGCTGCTCCTCGACATGCTGATCGAGCGGTTTGCCGACGAGCAGCGCTGGCTTGCCGCCATGCCTGATCGGTAGGACTGGAGTCGTAATCCGCCAGGCCTCTCAGTGCCCTGCGGAAGGTGGCCCAACTAGCGTCTCGATGCCAGGACACCGCCGCTCACCACCGGGCATGCGCTGCGGCATTTCATTTCCGGTATTTGGCAAGAACGGCGGGGGGAGAGCCGCCGCGATGGCGGATCATTCAAGACGTCTTGAGCCGCCTTTGCGGCTAGGCAGTGGGATCGGTCCGGACCTCGATCTCGGATGCAGCCAGCTGAGCCATGATCTCCGCTCCGCGGTTCGCGATCGGCATGCCACCGTATAAGTAGGCGAGATTGACGACCGCTTGCAGCTCTTCCCAGGTCGCACCGGCACGGCGCGCCGCGCGAGCGTGCAACGTGGCTGCATCGAGTAGTTTGACAAGGAGGATGCCGAATGCCATGAGCTGGGCGGTCTTCGTATCGAAACATGTCGGATACATAGCGCGGCGGCGCACGTCCTCTTGCATACCAAGCAGTATCGGATCGAGCGCGCCCGTCACGGCAAGTCGGGCGGCGATGCGCGGCGGCACGAAACCGACCAGGTCCTTGTATTCCTGTTCGCGATCAGCGAGAGGCGTTAGCGTATCGGCGTACGAGCCGATCTTGCTTCTGACCGCATTCATGTCGAAGTTGGCGTGTGTCATCAATGGCATCCTTTTCTTTCGAGCTGTGATGTCGTGAGCTTGCCGATGATCGAGCCAGCACCTCGACATCGTGAGGTAGAACGTGGCGCTTTATGTCAGGGTAGAAGCACCAAGGAGCCCGTTGTCTTGCGGGACTCCAGGGTGCGATGCGCTTGCGCTGCGTCCTTGAGCGGAAAGCGCTGGCCGATGTACACCTTCACTACCCCCGACTGCACGACGTCGAACACGTCCTGGGCAACCTTGTCGACCTGCGCACGGGTCTCCAGGTAGGCATTGAGGGTAGGGCGAGTCAGGAATAGCGAGCCCTTTTTATTCAGGATGCTGATGTCAAACGGCGGCACCGCGCCGGACGCCTGGCCGAATGACACCATGAGGCCGCGTGGCTTAAGGCAGTCGAGTGATCTCATAAAGGTGTCCTTGCCGATCGAGTCATAGACGACCGGGACGCCGACACCGCCTGTGATCTCCTTCACTGCTTTGACAAAGTCATCCTTGCCGTGGATCAGCGGATAGTCGCAGCCGTGGGCCTTCACAAGCTTCGCCTTTTCCTCGGTTGACACTGTGCCGATGACGGTCGCGCCGAGATGCTTGGCCCACTGGCAGAGCACGAGGCCGACGCCGCCCGCGGCGGCATGCACGAGAATCGTGTCACCCTTGCCGACCGGGTAGATCTGGCGACACAGGAACTGGGCGGTCATGCCCTTCTGCATCATTGCGGCACCGAGCTCGTCGCTAATCCCGTCGGGAAGTTTGATGAGGCGATCGGCAGGCATGAGCCGGACTTCGGCATAGCTGCCTTGCGTACCGCCATAAACAACGCGGTCGCCCGGTTTCAGCGAAGTCACGTCAGGCGCGACTGCCTCCACCACGCCGGCGGCTTCGCGCCCCGGGATCAAGGGCAACGGCAGCTCGTAGAGGCCGGTACGGTAGTAGGTGTCGATGAAATTGACGCCGACGGCCGTCTGGCGAAGGCGTACTTCTCCCGGACCAGGATCTCCGATGGAGATCTCGTCCCAAGTGAGAGTCTCGGGTCCGCCGGTCTCGTGAATGCGAATGGCGTAGGGCATCAGTCGTCTCCTTCAGTTGGTTAAGCATTGCAGGTTTAGTCGTGCCGATGCGTCGTCGGCCAGGCGTTCACTTCGGCGGTTCGGCCGGACTTCGGCCGCCGGGCTCAGCCGTGCTACGGGCGGGTGACCCGTGGGTGTGCGAGTGGGTATGGGTACCGTGCCCACCGGTATGCCACTGGAGGTAATGCTGGCGCAGCAGATCCTTGCCATAATCCCTGCCATTTGGTGTGCGAATGAGCGTGTGGATGTGGTCGCGCGACGGCATATCGTTGTCAAAGACGATGCCGGGTTGGTGGTCGAACTCGACGAGGATTGCCGGGTTCAAGATGCGGTAATAGAACGGGCTGGACTCGTCAAACGGCCCGATCCAGGCAAAATGCGTATCGGCGAGGTGGCGTTTGGCCTCGTCCCAGCGCAGTGCCGAGTGACCGGGGCGGATGTGCCCGACATAGGTCGCCAGCAGCGCCTCGAGACGCTCACGGCCTTCCTGCGGCAGGTCCGCATAACGGATGCCGCCCGGCTCGATATGCCGGTTATCGTTGAACGGACCAGCGAACACTTCCCGCGGCAGGTCAGTGCCGATGGTCGCCTGTTGCCGCGCCTCGGCCGACAGCGCGCCCATCAACGCATGGCCGTGTTCCTCTTCAGCGGCAAACACGCGGAGACCTTTATATTTGCCGAACCGCGCCAGAACGGGCTCCGACCCCATAAAGGTCGGCGTCATGACGAGTTGGTGACCGAGCACGAAGCAATTGACGTTCAGGTGGTGACCATCGATCTGCCAGCCCCAGGGGGCGTTCGGCGACGGCGTGCCGAACATGCTGATCCAGTAGTACCACTCGCTGTATTCCTCAGGCTTGCCCGTTATCTCTAGGGCATGCTCGTTGAGGCGCATGACGTCACGCGCGGTTTGATAACCCGTCTCGCTCATCGTCTCGCGCAGCAGTGCCAGCGCTGCCTCGCGCTGGCTATGGTCGAGATCGGCAAGGCAAATCCCATTGCGCGGTATCAACCAGGCATGAATGTTGGACCACTGCCGGCCCGCGTCATCGTCGATGGCCAGGCAGGCGGCTTGCCGCTGCCTGGCGTCGAGGCTCGCGAGAAAGGTGTGTGCCGCGTCGACCAACGGGGCAAGGGAGGCGCCGGTGGCAGTGCGCGGGGATGGCCCCTCGACTAGCGAGGCTGCGCAGCTTATTCCGCGAAACGGCTCGGCCAGGCCGGCTAGCGCCAGGTCGCGCATCTTCTGCTGGCGCGGTGTCGGCTCGAATGGTCGGATTGCCGGCGCCGGCGGCCAGTTGCGCAATCCGAAATTTGCAGTTTCTCCCGCCATCTCTACGGTCCTCCCAGTTGTTCGTTCGCCATTCAATGGCAAGCCAAGATTGGAAACACACCCGTGTTATTCGATCGTCATGTGTGCGCCGCCTCGCGTCGCGAAACGCTGGTGGCATACGCCCGCAGATCGAAATCAGGGTCGCCGGCTTGTTCTGGGGACAGGCGCGGGCTGGCAAGCAGCAGCCGGCGCGCGATCACGTGGTCGCTCGGCCGGTTGATCGATTCCACGCCCGTCAGCGTGCCGGCGCGGAAGCAGAACATTGAGAAGCTGCGGCTCTCAGGATCGCCGCGCAGCACTACGCGATCACGGCTGACGGTGTTGCCGGCGATCTGCAATTTCAAATCTGCTTGGTCGGTCCAGAACCATGGCACCTTGTCATAAGGTATTGGCTTGCCGACGATTGCAGCAGCGACGGCATGGCCCTGGTCAACGGCGTTTTGAATCGATTCGAGGCGGCAGCGTCCCGCCGCGAAGCGGCTGGGGAAGTTGGCGCAATCGCCAATCGCAAAAATCGCTGGGTCGGACGTCGCCAGGTTTTGGTCGACGACAATGCCGTTGTCGGTCGCCAACCCCGCTGCCGCGGCGATCTCGGTATTTGGCAGGACGCCGATGCCAACGAGTACGAGGTCGGCCGGCAGTCTGCGGCCATCGCTAGTCTCAACGCCGCTGACGCGGCCGTTGCCAAGAATACGGGTGACACCAGTGCCGAGCAGAATCTCGGAGCCCCAGTCCCGGTGCGCCTTGGTGTAGAAGCGTGATGTCTCCTCGGAGACAACGCGTCCCATCGGGCGCAGCGTGACTTCGACGATGCGTACGCCAACCCCGGCTTGACGAGCAACGGCGGCAAATTCAAGGCCAATGAATCCGGCGCCGATCACAATCGCTTCGCTCGCCTCTGCGAGCCGCGGCCGCAAGGCGTCTGCGTCAGCGAGGTTGCGCAGCGGAAAAACGCCGTCAAGTCCGGCACCTGGGACCGATAAGGGACGGCAGCGGGCACCGGTCGCCAACACCAATCGGTCGTAGGCAATCTTGCGGCCAGAGGCGAATTCGACATGCCGCGTCTGCCGGTCAATGGCAGTCGCGGTCTCGCCGAGTTCCAGTTCGATGCGCTCCTTTTGGTAGAACGTCTCCGGCCGCAGCCAAAGGTTGTCGATCTGGGCTTCGCCCGCAAGATAGGATTTCGAAAGGGGCGGGCGGTCGTAGGGGATGCAGGGCTCGTCGCCGACGAGCCGGATCCTGCCGTCGAACCCCGCCTGGCGCAGCGACGCGGCTGCCTGGAAGCCGGCCTGGCCGGCGCCGATGATGACGACAGTCGAGTTGTACTTCATACCCGGGGACCCATCAGGTGCAAGGCGAGCCCGCAGATTTTTGGCGATGCTGGTAATGGGTAGGACAGGCGACTGTCCGGACGGTGCTTGCAGGAGGTGAATTTGAGCATCTCGTTTTCGCTCCACATTGGGCTACAGCCGCGATCGCACTCCGCGATATAGGCGTGGCAGGTGTCGTGTACCTCCACATCGCTGCACTCGCCTGCGATGCGGATGAATCCGTCGAGCATCGCGGAATACGCGTCCCCGGCGCATCGGGCGCCAGGGACGTGGGCTCCGGAAAATCACCCGAAGCGCCCGACGTTGTCGCCAAGCGCGGCGGCTTCGCTGGCGGTGAGGACCGCGTTCCAGGTGAAGGTCGGAATGCCGCGCGCGGCGTCCTTGTCGCGCACGATGTTGAGTGGGTCGAGCCCCTGTTCCAGCCGCTTCAACTGCTCGCGCAGCATGCGTCGCAACATGACGACGCCAGTGTCGGAGGTGCCAAGGTTTTCGAGCGCGTGCACGGCAATGGCGCGCTGCCCCTCCTGCGCCTCGCGGTCATCGGGCTTACGCTGGCGCTCCTCGTAACTCCGCTCCAAGGCCGCGCCCGGCCGGATCGCGTCGCTGATATCGGTCCCGGGACGCCAGCCGGGCTTCGGTGCGCCACCCTCCAGCGGCCAGGCGACGATGCTGAGACCGCGGACATGTTCGTTGTCTACCGGCACTGCCCAGGACAGTTCAGTGGCGCGCGATTTGCGCGCACCACTGTCGTTGACGGCGGGAACGAGGAAGGCGTTCGGCACGATGCATTCGGCGTGGCGAATGAAGTAGTCACCGTTCGGTAGCTCGCGCACCATGTTGAAGCGCACCCCCAATGGCGTCTTCTGAAAATCTATCTTGGCCATGTCCCGCGCCATCATTTCCTGCGTCAGCCCATCGAGCATGTTGTGCCCTTGGTTTCCGCTGATAACCTGGTGCAACAGAATCAGGTGCCAGGGATCGACAATGTTCTCGTAATGCTGCAACCAGTTACAGTCCTTGACGTAGCCAATCCCGTAGTCGCCCCAGAGCCGCATGCCGCGAAGTTCGACCTCGCCCACCACGTCCGGATCGACGACGTCATAAATCGGGAACACCGGCTCGGTGCCGGGCGGCCCCATATAGACGAAGATGAGCCCGCCAAATTCGTGGGTTGGATAGGCCGGCTGCCAGACATTCATCCGCGTGCAGAATTCCTGGGTTTCACATGGCATTTCGACACAGCGCCCCTGGGTGTCGTAAAGCCAGCCGTGAAGGCAACAACGCAATCCCTTGTCTTCTACCCGGCCCCATTCAAGAGAAGCGCCGCGATGCGCGCAGTGCGGCTTCAAGGCACCCACTTGTCCTGTCCCGTCGCGGAACAGGACGATCTCCTCACAAAGGAGCTTTTCCTTACGCGGCAGGTCCTTGACCTCATCCGAGGTGCAGACAGGCTGCCAGTAGCGTCGCAGCAGCTCACCCATTGGGGTGCCCGCCTCGACGGAGGTGAGTTCGGAAGCGGCTGGTGGGGTCTGGTATCCGTAGGCGGACTGCATTACGTGTCTCCAAATATTGTGTTGTCGCGTTATTACGCTAGGGACGAAGTTACGCTCTGCGGGCGCCCGGATAAACACGTCGCAGGCGGAAACACTCTCAGGCGCCGCTGGATAATCGCTTGTTTCGTATGCGGCTTTCGACCACGAGCTTGATGGGATCGCAGTGACCTCAATTCGGACCGGGGGGCCGCATGGCCAGGGACAGCAACGATGACGGCAAGGAGATCGCGCCAAAACGGGGGCGAAGTCCTTGACCCGCGCTGTGAGGCTGATGAGCCACCTAGAATGCGCTAATGACTTCGGACTCTCGAACCGCGCCCTCCGTCTTACAACTCCGAATCGCGCTCCGCGGATTGAGTCCGTCGGCTTGGCGACGTGTGCTCATTCCCGAGACCATGACGCTTGGGCAATTCCACGAAGTCATCCAGATGGTCATGGGCTGGACCAACGATCATCTGCATGTATTCGTGATTCGTGGCCAGCGTTACGGGGAAGCCCGCGAGGGCGCTCTGCAATATTGCACGGCGCCAACAGTGCTGCCTTTGGGTGCATTCGCCTTGCGCGAGCATGAGGCCTTCTTCCACGTTTTGCGATCGCCTGGAAGCAGATCCTGCAGTCGTTACGGAATGGCCGAACCGCGGCAATTTCAAGCGCGAGGCCGGATACCATCACTCCCGCAGCCAGTGTCGCCGGGCATGGATTAAAATCTCGCGCAGGCTGGCGATGTGCCAGCCAGGAAGCCAAGACAGGCGCGAAGATACCCATGGGCCATTCCCAGGCGGCCAAGGCCGCAACCCGGCAACGAATCATCCAGATCGCGGCGCGGCGTTTCCGTGAACACGGCATGTCTGGGGTCGGGCTGGCGGAGATCACGGCGGAAGCCGGCGTCACGACCGGTGCCTTCTACCGGCATTTCGCGTCCCGCGAAGAGATGTTGGCCGAAGCCTTTGATGAAGCCGCGCGGAGCCTCGATACCTGGGCGGCCTCGTCACCGGACTTGGCGTCCGCGCTGCGCAATTACTTGAGCACCGCCCATCGCGATGCGCCCGGAAGCGGCTGCCCGATCGTCGCGCTGGCCAACGATGCGGCACGCGGCGACGCCGCCACGCGTCACGCCTACACGCACCATGTGCAGCGGGTCCTGCGTTTCCTGGAGGGGCTGCTTGCGGCGCAAGGCTGCAGCAATCCACGGGCCATGGCGATCTTTCAGTTCTCTACCTGTGTTGGCGCGATGGGGCTGGCGCGTGCCTCGGCAGATCCGGCGCTATCCGTCGCGTTGCTCGACGACGTGGCCAACGGCTTGAATGCGATCGGCGCCAAGGTGCCCGCCCGGCCCGGGTAAGAACCAGCAGGAACGGATTCGAACGAGCGACCGGGCTTCAGACCGCGAGCGCTTGCGCGACGGCCGGCCGGGCCCGCGCAGGCGGAGGATCGGCGCGGGCAACCCGGCTCCTGGCGAGTTCGCAAGCCTCGCCCGTGGAATCGGCTGCCGCCATCAGCGGACACGACTCGAACAACTCGGCGACCCAGTCGACGAATACGCGCACCTTGGGGGCCAGATGCCGGTTCTGCGGATAGACCACCGCGACCGGGATCGGGCGAGGCCGCCATTGGGGCAGCAGTTCCACCAGCGCGCCACTGCGCAGATGCTCCTGAATCATGAAGCGGGGCGGCTGCAGTATCCCGGCACCACTGAGCCCATAGGTGACGTATGCATCCAGGCTATTGAAACTGACGTTGCCGCGCATGCTCACGTCCACGGGATTGCCATCTACCACGAAATTCATGTCGAGCGTGCGGCCGGTACGGTTCGAGATGTAGTGGATGGCCTTGTGATCTTGCAGGTCCGACAGGCTGCGCGGCATGCCGTGACGGTGAATATAGGCGGGGCTGGCCACCGTGGCGGTGTGGATATCACCAAGGCCGCGCGCGACCAGGCTGGAATCCTGCAATGACCCGGCACGAATCGCGCAATCCACGCCGTCCTGGATCAGATCCACGAGCTTGTCGCCGTAGCCCACGACCAGTTCGATGTCCGGGTACTTTGCGTGGAAGGTATGGAGCCGGGGCGTGACGACGGTGCGGCCGAGCGAGGCCGGCATTTCAATACGCAGCTTGCCCGTCGGCCCCTTGCCTGAGCGCGTCAGGGCGACTTCAGTCTCGGCGATCTCGCCGAGGATTCGCATGCAGCGCTCGTAATACTCGGCGCCCTCCGCCGTCAGCCTGAGCTGGCGCGTCGTGCGGTGAATGAGGCGCACATGCAGGTGCGCTTCGAGGTTCTGGATGATCGTCGTGGCCGACGTGCGGGATAGCCCCAGCGCCTCTGCCGCGCGCGAGAAGCTGCTCATCTCCACCACGCGGGTGAAGACCTCCATTGCTTGCACCTTGTCCATCTATGGCTTTCCCTGCTTCGGTACGCAGCACCGAACGAATGCAGCGTGGCTGTCCGATTGTTTGGCTGCGCCAAATTGTGTTCTGGATTATAGGCGTTTATCAGATTCGCGCACTGTACCAGAATTCATGCATCGCAACATCCGCAGGACCTCCCCTCCGTCATGGCCGATTCACCCCTCCATCGCATTGCCGTGCGCGTCAGTGGCGTGACCATTGCCGGTCATGCGCAGCGCATTCCCTTGCGCATCTATGCCCCGGCCGAATCGCGGGAGAAGTTGCCCATCGTGCTCTATTTCCACGGTGGCGGCTTTCTGACCGGTGGTCTCGACTGCGCCGATGTGCCGGCCACGGCGATTTCCAGCCAGGCGCCGGCCATCGTCGTGGCGGTGGGCTATTCGCTGTCGCCGCAGTTTCCGTTTCCCGCGCCGCTCGAAGACGGCTATCTGGCGGGTCGCTGGGCACAGGCCAACGCACAGGCGCTTGGCGGCGATGCGCGGCGCATGGCCATTGCCGGATACGATGCCGGCGGCAACCTGGCGACCGGTATCTGCGCGATGGCGCGCGACCGGAAGGACCTGGTCCTGCGCGCCCAGGCGCTGCTGGCGCCGTTGCTGGATCCAAGCATGACGCGCCTCGCCGACGCTGCACGGTTGCAGGAGAACGATCTCTCCGCCCGTGATTGCGCTCAGGGCTATCGGGCCTACCTGCCTGACGTGCTGCAGCAACTCCATCCGTACGCGGCGCCGCTCGAATCGCGCCGACTGGGCGGCCTGCCGCCGACCCTGATTGTCGGCGCCGCCCAGGATTTGTGCCACGTCGAAGGCGAGCTCTATGCCGGCGGTCTGCTTGCGGCCGGCGTGCCGACCGAGGCCAGCTGCTACAGCGAGGCCACGCACGGGTCCATCGTCACCCACGCGGGGGCGCTGGCCGAGGTGGCGGCGTTTCTTCGGCTGCACTCTGGCGAGCCCGCACCCCGTGGACGCCGGACCCGTCCCCAACCCGCACCCGATTTCCTTCCCGATTCCCAACGTCGACCTTCCCAGGAGTGAAGCCATGGAACATCCCCGATCTATCCTTCGTCGCCCGCCAGTGCTGGCCGGTGTCGCGGCCGTGGCCGTGGCCGGCGGCCTGGCTGCGGCCTTTGTACAGAAGGACACGCGTGCTGCCGCGCCTGCAGCGCCCCCGCCAACCGAGGTCATCGTCAAGTCACTCCAGCCAGAGAATGTGCGGGTCTGGACCAGCTTTTCCGGTCGTCTGAAGTCGGTGGACGAAGCGCTGGTCCGGCCGGAGGTCGGCGGTCGCATCGTCGAAGTGCGGATCCGGGATGGTCAGAACGTTCGTGCCGGTGATGTGATGTTCGTCATCGATCCGCGCCCGTACGAGGCCGCCGTGGCTCGTGCGCGGGCCGATGTGGCCTCGGCTCGTGCGCGTGCGGAATTCGCCGCGACCGAATATGAGCGGGCAAAGGGGCTGATCGATGCCGAGGCAATCCCCAAGAGCGTGCACGACCAGCGCAGCAACGAGAACCGGATGGCGCAGGCCGCCGTGCTCGCCGCCGAGGCCGCGTTGCGTCAGGCCAGCATCAACCTTGACTATGCCTATGTGAAGGCACCGATCGCCGGGCGCATCAGCCGCGCCGAGATCACGCTCGGCAATCTGGTACAGCCGGGGCCCAACGCGCCAGTGCTGACCCGGATCGTCTCGAGCGACGGCATCTATGCGGATTTCGAGGTCGACGAGCAAAGCTACGTCCGGACGATCCGCACGCATGCCAGCACGCAGAGCAAGGAGCAGCAGATTCCGGTCGACCTGAAGGTGCAGGGCGATACGGACCACACGTACCAGGGCACGATCTATACCTTCGACAACAGCATCGACGTGAATACCGGCACGATCCGCGCGCGCGCGAAGTTCGCCAACAAGGACGGAGCGCTCCTGCCGGGCATGTTTGTATCGATCAGCCTGGCGGGCAGCGCCGATACGCGGGCGCTGATGGTGCCCGACATCGCGATCGGCAGCGACCAGAGCAAGAAGTTCGTCTTCGTGGTGAACCCGGAAAACAAGGTGGTCTATCGCGAGGTGACGCTGGGCGCAGGCGTCGACGGGCAGCACATTGTGCTGAGCGGGCTGACTGCCGGCGACCGCGTGGTCACCACGGGCGTGCAGTTCGTTCGTCCGGATATCCTGGTGGCACCGAAGGAAGGCGCGCCAGAGGCCGTCAAGACCGCCGCCGTGGGAACGGCGACGCGGCCGGAGTGACACGATGAATCTCTCCAAATTCTTTGTCGACCGGCCCAATTTCGCGGCCGTGATCTCCATCCTGATCTTCCTGGCCGGGTTGATTGCGATCCCCAAACTGCCCATCTCGGAATATCCGGAGGTCGTTCCCCCGTCGGTCGTCGTGCGGGCACAGTTCCCGGGCGCCAACCCCAAGGTCATTGCGGAAACCGTCGCCACGCCGATCGAGGAGCAGATCAATGGCGTGGAGAATATGCTCTACATGTCCTCGCAGGCCGCCAGCGACGGGGTGATGACGCTGACCGTGACATTCAAGCTCGGCACGGACCCTGACCTGGCCACGCAGCTGGTGCAGAACCGCGTCAACGAGGCGCTGCCGCGGTTGCCCGACGTGACGCGCCAGCTTGGCGTCAGCACCGTCAAGAGTTCGCCAGACCTGACGATGGTGGTCCATCTGGTATCGCCCAACGATCAGTATGACAACCTGTACCTGCGCAACTATGCGTTGCTGAACGTCAAGGACGAGCTGTCGAAGATCTCCGGCATCGGCCAGATCAACCTGAACGGGTCAGGCAACTATGCCATGCGCGTCTGGCTGAATCCGCAGAAGATTGCGGAACGGAACCTGAATCCCGAGGAGGTGGTTGCCGCGATCCGCAAGCAGAACATCCAGGTGGCGGCCGGCGTGGTCGGCGGCGCGCCCTACAAGGACAACGTCGAGATCCAGTTGCCGGTCAACGTGCAGGGCCGTCTCACGGATGTCGACCAGTTCGAGAACATCATCATCAAGCGCGATGGCGGCGTGGTGACCTATCTCCGCGACGTTGCGCGCATCGAGATGGGCGCCAGCGACTACGCGCTGCGCGCGCTGCTGGACAACAAGCAGGCGCTCGCGCTGGTGATTTTCCAGTCGCCGGGCGCCAATGCGCTCGAGATCTCAAAGAATGTCCGCGCAACGATGGAGACGTTGAGCAAGCGCTTCCCCAAGGGCCTCGAGTATCGGATTGCCTACGACCCGACAACGTTCGTGCGTGACTCCATTTCGGCGGTCACGCACACGCTGCTGGAGGCCATCGTACTGGTGGTGCTGGTGGTGATCCTGTTCCTGCAGACCTGGCGGGCTGCCATCATTCCCTTGCTGGCGGTGCCCGTATCCGTGGTTGGCACGTTCGCGGCGATGCACGTGTTCGGATTCTCGATCAACGCCTTGTCCTTGTTCGGGCTTGTGCTGGCGATCGGTATCGTCGTCGATGACGCCATCGTGGTCGTCGAGAACGTCGAGCGCAACATCGCCAACGGCTTGCGGCCCAGGGAGGCGACGATCAAAGCGATGCAGGAAGTGACCGGGCCAATCATCGCCATCGCGCTCGTCCTGTGCGCTGTGTTCGTGCCGATCGCGTTCATCAGCGGGCTGACGGGTCAGTTCTATCGCCAGTTTGCCCTGACCATTGCGTTCTCGACCGTGATCTCGGCGTTCAATTCGCTGACCTTGTCACCGGCACTGGCCGCGCTGTTGCTGCGTGCCCATGATGCCCCCAAGGATCGCCTGACTCGCTTCATGGATCGATTTCTGGGCGGATTTTTCGTCAGGTTCAATCGGTTCTTCCTGCGAAGTTCCGACGCGTACAGCGGCGGCGTGACGCGCGCCTTGCACCGCAAGCGTGGCTCGATCCTGATCTATCTGGTGTTGCTTGGCGCTACCGTGCTGGGATTCGCCAAGGTGCCGTCTGGTTTCGTGCCGATTCAGGACAAGGGTTATCTGGTCAATCTGGTCCAGTTGCCCAATGGCGCCACGCTCGAACGTACCGAAGCGGTCGCGCGGCAGATGACGGAGCTTGCCTCGAAAGATCCGAGTTTCCGGACCGCCGTGGAATTTCCGGGGCTGTCGTTGAACGGCTTTATCAACAGCCCATCGTCGGCCACCGTGTTCATCGGCGAGAAATCGTTCGAGGAAATGCGTGAGATCGGTGCCTCCGGCCCGGCGCTGGCCGCGAACCTGCAGAAGAAATTTGCCTCCATCAAGGATGCGTTTATCGCGGTGTTCCCGCCGCCGCCGGTGCAGGGGCTGGGCAAATCGGGGGGCTTCAAGCTCCAGATCGAAGACCGTGGCGACGCTGGGTATCTGGCATTGAGCAAGACCGTCAATGCCGTGCTGGAAAAGGCCCGCAAGGCGCCGGAACTGGCCGGCGTCTATACGACCTATAACGTCACGACGCCTCAGTTGTTTGCCGATGTGGATCGTACAAAGGCTTCGCAGCTCGGTATCGACGTCGATGATGTGTTCAAGACCATGCAGATCTATCTCGGATCCCTGTATGTCAACGACTTCAACAAGTTCGGCCGTACCTATCAGGTCATTGCGCAGGGCGACAAGGACTTCCGTTCGAAGCGGGAGGACATCCTGAACCTCAAGGTCCGCAACGTCGAAGGGAAGATGGTGCCGCTGGGAGCGGTGATCACGCTGAGCGATACGAGCGGACCGGACAGCGCGTCGCGCTACAACGGCTACCGTTCCGCGGACCTCAATGGTGGGCCCGCCCCGGGCTATTCGACGGGACAGGCTCAGGCCGCTATCGCGAAGATCCTGGATCAGACGTTGACGGGGGAGATGACGTTCGAATGGACCGAGCTCGCCTACCAGCAGATTCTGGCAGGCAACACCGCGCTGATCGTGTTCCCGATCTGCATCCTGCTGGTCTTCCTGGTCCTGACCGCGCAATACGAGAGCATGTTCCTGCCGCTGGCCATCATCCTGATCGTGCCGATGTGCCTGTTCTCGGCCATTACGGGGGTCTGGCTGACGCGCGGCGACAACAACCTGTTCACGCAGATCGGCTTCTTCGTGCTCATTGGCTTGTCATGCAAGAACGCCATTCTGATCGGCGAGTTTGCGCGGGAACTGGAAATCCATGGCA
>NZ_JBFTLQ010000088.1:0-30965 GCF_056396525.1 Cupriavidus sp. 05T41 | reverse complement strand
CCGTGGACGAACCACTCCATGCCCTTGGGCGCGTGGCGCAATGTCTGACGCCCCAGGCTGGTGTACCAGGCGAGTGCGCCGCCGGCGAGCCGGGCATGGCCGGCCTTTTCCATTTCCTCGTACAGCCCGTTGGCCTTGTCGAACATGTCTCCCAGAGTCTTGGCCCGCTCCAGGCCTTTGCCGGTGTAGTCGTAGATATCGGCCTCGGTGACGGGCAGCGGGGCGGCTTTGGCCGCTTCCTTGGTGCGCTCCATCTCCGCGAGGATGTCGCTCTGGTTCAGCGCGAAGCCTCGCAGGGCAAGATTGGCGCGGTCGGTGGTGTTGCCCTCCCACCATGTCTGGATGATGTCGGCGGTRGCCTTGCAACCCTCCGCGCCCAGGACGCACAAGCCTGTCTGGCCGGAAAAGTGCCAGCCGTTCGACGGGTCCCGGTTGTCGTAGACATCCAGGGCCGCGAGCAACTGCTCGCTCTGCAGCCATTTGTGGTGGTCGTTGGMGCGGCCTTCGGCCAGTGCTTCCAGCGCCTTGCATTGCTGCTCGAAGTCGGCCAGGCGGCCTGTTCCCAGCGGGCCTCCTGCTCCGCGTCGAGCACCCAGCCGCGGGTCATGGCGGCGCCGGGGTCTTCGATCTTGGCGCGCTCGATGTCGATGTAGTGTCGCGCCTCGATGGCGGCCGACTTGTCCTCGAACAGCTGCCTGACGTCGTCGAACGCCTGGGCCACCAGGACCAGGCGTTMATTGTCGAGGCCTTTGGGGTTCTTGAGGCTAAGGTAGCCTTTGAGCTGTTCCACCGCCTCGTTGCGCCATGCGTTGAGCTGCTGGGTGATGCCGATGGGATCGTGCAGTACCACCGCACAACCGCGCGCGCGGCGAGCGGTTTCCTTGAGGTCCGAGGCGACCCAGGGCGTGTGGTATTCGTAATCCGGGCTGGAGTAAAGCTGGCCGGCGAGCACCGGCGCGAGCGCCTTGTCGGTGCGGGCAATGGCGTCCGACAAGGTGCCGTCGATGATCATCGGGTCGAGTACGTCGTCAGCAAACGAGCACGTGTCCGCAATCCTCTTGATGTCGAATGACTGCAACTTGTTGCGCAGGTAGGTCTTGTCGCGCACCTCGTCCACCATGCGCTTGGTGAGGGGGTCAGGCGTGAACAGCAGGCGCAATTCTTCGATATCCTCCGGCGCTTTGAAGCAAATGGTCCAACCGCTCCGCAGTTGAATACCTTGCGTGTCGGCGATCGGCTGGTGAGGTGCATACGGCCAGATCGGATGGAATATGCCGGCGGACACGGCATGCCAGGCGCTCTCGCAGGACCAGTCCTTGCCCAGGCGCTTGACGAAGGCATAGAGATAGCCCTCGCGCAGGCTGCGCACAGCGTACCGGGCATTGAGTTTGTCGAATGCGGGGAAGTTCTTGCCGAGATTGGATGGTAGCTGTGGCGCCAGTTTGTCCAAGGCCTTCAAGTCGCCATGGGCGAGGACGGCATAGCGCAGCGGCAGGATGGCTACCTCCGTCTTGCACTCGACACAAGGACTGGGCGCTTCGTMCCTGCGCGTTTGCCGGGCAACGCGAAGTGCCTGGGACAGGAGTGTGGCAGGGGAGTTCGTGGTCATGATTGCGGCCTCCTTGGGTCTGCCTGGTGCTTCAGAGCGGCCAGCGACTGGCTCAGCGGAACCTGATCGGCGACGGCGCGCTTCACGGCATCCTGCCAGTCGCGATCGGCGGCCAGGCGTGCAGCAGGTATTGACAACCCCACCAGGACGTAGGTGGTCAGGTCTTCGTGGCGGGTGCAGCAACTGATGCGGCAACGGATCGGAAACCAGGGCTTCCCACAGGGCATCGGTCAATGTCAGCGCCGGCGGCGACGGCTGCGGCAGGCGCGCGCCGCCGGGGATGCGGCTCCAGCGCGGGTGTTCCGGCGTGGCGCCGGCAAACCGCAACTGGTTCGATCGGTACGTGCGGCCGGTGATGACCGGCTGGTCCGGKTCGCCGTCCCAGAAGTCGACGATGACCTCCTGGCCGATGCGCGGGATGGCGATGTGGCCCCAGGTGGCGCCGGCCCAGTKCTGCGCCACRCGGATCCAGCAGGAGCTGTGTTCGTCGTGCCTGCCCWGGMGGTCCCACGGGAACTGCACCTTGACCCGGCCCCATTCGTCGCAGTAGATCTCTTCGCCGGCCGGGCCGACCACGGTGGCCGATTGCGGCCCCTCGATGCACGGCMTGGGCAACGGTTCGGCGCGCCATTCGGTSCKGTCRGGGACCAGTTCGGCGGTGTAGYTGTAGYGRGTRCCTTGTTCGCTGCCGGCGCTCTCTTCGGCCTGGCTGGTGTGCTGCACGCCGTGGTGGCGCATGCGTATGGGGCGCMAGCCGTGGTTCATGTCTTCGCGCGGGTGGCCAGTGAGTTCGAAGGACAGGCCGGGCACGAGGCGCGGGTCGTCGCCCTCGACGCGGGCAAGGCGGGCGTCGCCGCGGTGGCCGCGCAGGCGCGCTTCGGTGAAGGGCTTGCCGGCTTCGTCGCGCTTGTAGCGACCGGGATAGTCGTAACGTGCGTAGGCGGACGCCTGGTGATCGAGGTCGGAGCCGAGGCGGGAATGTTCCTGGTCGTACTGTGGATGGGTGAAGGTGTAGTCGCGCTGGGTCTGGCGTGCCGTACGCACGTTCTCGGTGTAGCTGAAGCGGCGCAGGGCGGGCTCGGGCTGGTCGCCGCCGGGGGTGGGGTTGTAGCGCACGGGTCCGCCGGCGATGCGKCCCTGCACGAACAGGCGGTCGCTGTGGATGAGGCGATGGCCGTCGGCGTCGTGGCGAAAGGCAAAGTAGAAGCCTTCCTCGCGGGCAATCCGCCCGAGGAAATGCAGGTCGGTGTCGCCGGCCTGCACGCAGTACTCGCGTGGCGGGTGCTCGGCGGTGACGATCTGTTCGTAGCGGGCAGCCAGGCCATGGGCCTTGAGTACGTTCTGGAGGATCTCGGGTACGGAGAGGGTCTGGAAGATGCGCCAGTCGGAGGACAGGCGCAGGCGGGCGAGGGCGGGCTCGACCACGGCGCGGTAGCGCGTACGGCGAAAGCCGGTGTCGCCCTGCTCGAAGCGGCTGATCAGGCCGTGGACATGGCGCACCGGCTCATTACCCCGCCAGAGGGTGAGCAGGGCGGGCTGGTCGAGGATGGCGGCGAAGTTGAGGTCGGGGTCGGCATGGGCCAACTGCACGTCGAGGCGGAAGGTCTCGGAGAGGGCTTCGTCGAGATCGAACTCGATGACCTCGAAGTCGACTCCGCCGACGACGGCGAAGGTGAAGCGCAGGTCGGCCTGGCGTGGCATGGCGGATCTCCGTGCAATGCTGTGCCACGGCATGATGCTGGCGATCCACCCGCGCAGGGGTCAGAAGCGTCGGATTCTCGATGGCGATATTTCGCGATCGCGGCGGTGAAATGCTGTCGGCACGCCACCGATCGTCACAAACTTGACCACGCGAGGCTACGCGAACGTGATCGCCTGCCGCCGGTCCGCGCGCTCCAGGTGCGGCAGGTTGTTGAAGCTCAGCAGCCGCTGGGTGCCGCGCCCGGCGATGATCTCGCAGAAGGCGGTATTCCTGAACTGCAGGTTCAGCTCGATCGCCGTCTGCGCCGGCGCGCCCAGCAGGTCGGCCACGGCGCGCCCGATGGCTCCCCCCGAACTCACCACCAGCAGGGCATCCTCGCGCGTCGCGCCTTCGGCGGCATGCGCCAGGCCCGCGCGGATGCGCCCGCCGAAGTCGCCCCACGATTCCGGCATGCCGGCGAGCTGGTCCAGCGTCCAGGCCTGGTAGGCCGCGCGGAAGGTGCGCCAGTAATCGTTGTAGTCGTCGTTCTGGTGGGCACGGTGGTCCCGGCCACCGGTGTGGCTGCGGTAGAGCGCTTCGCCGTCGTACTCGTTGAGACCGGCATGGGTTTCCACGCGCGCCTTGAGCGCTTCCTGCGCGGCCGCGGCCAGCGTTTCGGCGGGCGTCTGCGCGGCCGTCTCGAGCGGCACGCCTGGCGTGCCCATGCCGGCCAGGATTTCCAGCGCGGTGTCCTGCTGGCGCGTGAGCGAACCGGCGATCACCCGCTTGAACGCGACGCCGCGCTCGCGGAAGTATTCGCCGAGCCAGCGGGCCTGCTGGCGGCCGGTGGCGGAGAGGCAGTCGTAGTTGGCGGCGCCGAAGGACGCCTGGCCGTGCCGTACCAGGAAGAGCGTTGCCATGGGGATCCGGGAGTGGGGTGATGCGCGGATGGCGCGCGGGTGGTGCGGGAATCGGCACGCGGCGCGCCGCGCGCCGCGTGGGTTGCAGCCATTGTATGGGCCTGCCATGCCGCGGCCAAGGATGCCGCGCGGGATTCATAGCGGTCATTGCTGCGCTGCATTCTGCAGCGCGCAACGCCAAGCGCGGCGGCTCAGTCCAGGGTGACGCCGGTATCGGCGGTGAGCTTCAGCACCACCGGCAGGTAGGCCTTGTAGGCGGCGGCGGCCTGCGCGGGCAGGTTGCCGAGCGGCTCGGCGCCCATCTCCTCGATGCGCTGGCTGATCTGCGCAGACTGCACCAGCGCGCTGGTTTCCTTGCCCAGGCGCGCCACGATGTCGTCCGGCGTGCGTGCCGGCGCCATCAGCGTGATGGGGCCGACCTGGCGGTATGGCTCGTCGGGATAGCCCGCCTCGGCAAACGTCGGCACGTCCGGCAGGGCCTTGGCGCGCTGGGTGCCGGCGACCGCAAGCGGGCGCAGCTTGCCGCTGGCGAAGTGCTGCTTGAGCGAAGTCACCGAGCCGATCGTCACATTGACCTGGCCGGCCAGCAGGTCGCTCACCATCGGCCCTTCGCCGCGGTAGGGCACGTGCAGGATATMGATGCCGTAGGTCTTGTCCATGTAGGCCTGGATGGTGTGCGGCTGCGTGCCGGGCCCCCACGAACCCATGCGCAGCTTGCCGGGCTCCTTCTTCGCGTAGGCGATCAGCTCGCCCACGGTCCTGACCGGCAGCGCCCCGTTGACGGTGAGCACGGTGCGCGCCATCGCCACGTCCGAGATCTGGCGCAGGTYGGTGCGCGGATCGTAGGGCAGCTTCTTGTACAGGGCCAGGTTGGCMGTGATCGGCCCGGGAATCGTCAKCAGCAGCGTGTAGCCGTCSGGSGCRGACTTGGCSACGTAGTCGGTGCCGATGATGCCGCCCGCGCCGCCCTTGTTCTCCACCACSACGGTCTGCCCGAGCCGCTTGCCGAGCCCCTCCGCCAGCGTGCGCGCGAGCGTGTCGGTCAGGCCGCCGGCCGGGTAGGGCACGATCAGGTGCAKGGGCTTGGCGGGATATCCGGCCTGGGCGTGGGCGAAGGACGCCAGCAATGCCGTGCTCGCGCAGGCCAGCAGGGCGGCCGTCTTCCCGCAGAACGGGCTGCGTATTTTCATGGCTTGTCTCGTGTGATTTTTTATGGACGGTGCGCGCCCTGGCGGCACGCACCGTTGCGCGGGCTGACCCGCCCGCGCGGGGGGTCAGGCAGGCTGCGCCAGGTAGGCCGCCACCATGCGGGTCATTTCGCCGKGCAGGCGTTCGTCGTCCAGCGGCAGCGGGCCGGCGTCGTTGAGGATGGCGTTGACCACGATGCTGAACACMGCCTGCATGGCGAAGCGCACACGCAGCTCGKCCTGCTCGGGCGGCAGCGGCAGGCGCGGCACCAGCAGCGCCACCATGCGCTCGACCACCGCCTGGCCGCTTTCGCGGTGCGGCAGCCATTCTTCCGGACGGATCGAGGCGTGCTTGAGCGAGGCCTTGATCACGCCGCGGTTGGCGTGACAGCCAAGCACCACGAAGCGCATCGTCTTTTCCAGCATCACGTCGGTCGGCACGTCGTCCCAGCGCTCCACGCGCAGGTAGCGCGAGACGGACTCGCCGGTTTCCTGCATCACCAGCGCGCGCAGTGACTCGAAGAACGCCTGCTTGTCGCGGAAGCGTCCATAGAAGGCGCCCACCGATACCTCGCAGGCCGAGGCGATCTGGGCCACCGATACGGCGGAGAAGTCACGTTGCGCCAACAGCTCGCGGCCGGCGTCCAGCAGGGCCTGCTCGGTCTCGCGGGCGCGGCGCTGGCGCGGCGGCTGCAGGATCGAGGGCGTGGCCACCTTGGGGAATGCGGCGTTCCCCTTGGTGGGCTTGGCGGCGGGTGCGGCAGAGGTCGACGCAGGCATGGAGTCTCCGTATTCGAATTTGGATTCGGTTTTTGTGAACCATATGGTTACCACGGCTTTTCGTCAAGAACCGGACTACATTTCCAATATCTGGAAATTGATTCCGTTCTTTGACACAGAAAAATGCCGCAACCAAACTGCGGAGCAAGGAGACAAGATGCATACGCCGGTCGAACAATTCATTGCCGAACGCAGGCTGGAGGACCCCTCTTTCGGTGGCCTGCTGGCCAAGGGCTTCGCCTTGCTGCGCTGCTTCATCGACGAGCCGCGGCCGCTCGGCAACGGCGAACTGGCCGAGCGCCTGCAACTGCCGCGCGCCACCGTGTCGCGCATCTGCCGGACCCTGTTCGAGCTGGGCTACCTCGACTGGGACCCCAAGCTCGACAAGTATTTCGTCGGCGCGCAGGTGCTGGCCCTCKGCTATCCCTACCTGGCCGGGCTGCAGGTGCGCCATGTGGCACGCCCGCTGATGCAGGCGCTGGCCGACCGCATGGAGGGCGCGGTGTCGATGGGCGTGGCGCACCGGCTCGACGTGACTTACCTGCTGACCTGCACGCACAACGACAACAACCCGGCGCGCCCGGGCGTGGGCGCGGTGCGCTCGGTGCTGAGCACGGCCATGGGCCGCGCCTTCCTGGCCACGCTGTCGAAGGTCGAGTTCGAGCGGCTGATGCAGGCGGCGCAGCGCGAGCGCGCCCAGGAATACGCGGCCTGCTACGACACCGTCTGCCACAACGTGGMGCACTACCCCAAGCGCGGCTTCGCCTTCAACGAGGGCGACGCCGGCCTCGCCATGCACGGCGTGGGCGATATCGGTAGCGGCATCCATGGTGTTGGCGTGTATTCGCGCATCGTCTACCTGAACCGCCCGCTGTTGTTCAACTGCGCGCCATCGTCGCCTCGCAACTGCGGCGCGGCGTGATGGAAAAGAAGGTCGCGCCGCTGCTGATGGAAATGGTGCGCGCGATCGAGTCGTCGACCGGGCTGCGGCAATAGCGGCGCAGGGCCGGGGCAAGGGACCAGACACCAAGCAACACAGGCAGCGCCGGCACAGGCGCGCATCCTGAAACAAGCCATCCAAGGCAATCCGGAGACAGAGCAATGCCAACGCTAGATTCCCTGCTGAAGCCCCGTTCGATCGCGGTCATCGGCGCATCCACCCAGGCCGAGAAGGTCGGCGGCATGCCGATCCGGCTGCTGCGCGAACTCGGCTACGCCGGACGCATCCTGCCCGTGCATCCCAGCGCCACCGAGATCCAGGGCCTGCCGGCGTACGCTTCGCTCGAAGCCGTCGGCGAGGCGGTCGACCTGGCCATCGTCGCGGTGCCGGCGCGGGCCACCGAATCCGTGATGGCGCAACTGGCGCAGAACCGCACGCGCGCCGCGATCTTCTTCACCTCCGGTTTTGCCGAAGTGGGCGATGCCGGCCTCGCCATGCAGCAAGCGCTGGCCGGGAGCGCGCGCCGGCACGGCGTGGCGCTGCTGGGCCCCAACTGCCTGGGCGCGATGAACCTGCGCGAGCGCGTGTTCGCCACCTTCTCGCCGATCCCGCTGACCGGCGTGCCGCCCGTGGGCGACGTGGGCCTGGTCAGCCAGAGCGGCGCGTTCGGTGCCTATGCCTTCGCGCTGGCGCGCGAGGCGAACCTGGGCCTGAGCCATTGGGTCACCACCGGCAACGAAGCCGGCCTGCAGGTGGCCGACGTGATCGAATGGATGGCGCACGACGACGACACGCGCGTGATCCTCGCCTATATGGAAGGCTGCCGCGACGGCGCGCGCCTGCGCCAGGCGCTGGCCGCCGCGCGTGCCGCCGGCAAGCCGGTGGTGATTGCCAAGGTGGGCACCACCGAGGCCGGAGCGCGGTCGGCGCAGTCGCACACGGCCAGCCTGGCCGGCGAGGACGCGGTCTACCAGGCCGTGTTCGACGAGTACGGCGTGCACCGCGCGCATACGCTCGAAGATTTCTTCCGTCTGGGCTACACGCTGTCGCGCGGGCGCCGCCCGGCACGCTGGGATTGCGCCGGCGGCCTGGTTTCGGGCGCGGTGGCGCCGGTGGCCATCGTCACCGTGTCGGGCGGGGTCGGCATCATGATGGCCGACCGCGCCGAGCAGCTTGGCCTGCCGATGCCGCCCATGCCGCACGCCGCGGCGCGCGCGCTGCGCACGAGTATTCCGTTTGCCAGCACCGCCAACCCGATCGACGTGACCGGGCAGGTGGTGGCCCAGTCCGAGGTGTTGCTCGATGCGCTGTCCGGCGTGGCCACCTGCGGCGAATACGGCAGCGTRGYSGCSTTCCTGGCCGGCGGCGCCAACGCGCCGCGCCTGTGGGCCGACCTGCAGCACACCATCGCCGCGCTGCACGAGAACCCCGACGCCGCGCCGTTGCTGCTGTCCGGCCTGGTCGACAACGACAAGCGCGCCTGGCTGGAGGCGCATGGCTGCCTGGTGTTCCGTGAGCCCGCGCACGCCATCGAGGCGGTGGCKGCGCTGGCGCGCGCGGCCGCGATGGAAGCGGCAGCCGGCACGCCGGCCGCGGCGCCGCCGGCACCGGCGGCGACATTCGCGCCCGATGTGCCGCAAGCCGCTGCCGCGCTGTCCGAGTTCGCCGCCATGCGCCTGCTGGCGCAGGCCGGCGTGCCGGTCGCCGCCCACGGCCTGGCGCGCGACGCCGACGAGGCGGTACGCGTGGCKCAGCACATCGGCTATCCGGTGGCGGTGAAGCTGTGTTCCGCGCATGTGCTGCACAAGAGCGATGTGGGTGGCGTGGCGCTCAACCTGGCCGACGAGGCCGCGGTGCGCGCGGCCTTCCCTGCCATGCAGGCTGCGCTGGCGCGCGCCGGCGCGGACCTGCCCTTCGAGGGCGTGCTGGTGGCGCGCATGGCGCGCGGCTGGGGCGAGCTGATGGTAGGCGTGCGGCGCGACCCGGTGTTCGGCCTGGTGGCGCTGGCCGGCATCGGCGGCACCGCGGTGGAGATCTTCCGGCAGATGGCCTTCGGCCTGGCGCCGCTGTCGCCGCAGCGCGCGCTGGCCATGCTGGAGGACAGCCGCGCGGCGGCACTGTTCGCCGGGCATCGCGGCCATCCCGCCTTGCCGCTGGCGCAGGCGGCCGATGTGTTGGTGCGGGTGTCGCAGCTGGCGGCGGCGCTCGGCCCGCGGCTCGACACGCTGGAGATCAACCCGTTCATCGTCGGCGCCGAAGGTCTGGTCGCGGCCGATGCGGTGATTACCTTGCGCGCGCCGGAGGCGACGCAGGCGTGACGGCATGAGAAACGCCAGGCATTTCCTGCCGCGCGGCACAAGGCCGGCATAGACCGGGCGCGCGCGCAGGCATGCGCCGCCGCATGGCGGCGCGAACGACAACAGGAGACACGATATGCATCCCGAAGCTGCAAGGTCCGCGCTCGCGCGCGCGGCCCCGGCGCTGGCCGCGCTGACCCTGGTGGCCGCCATACCCGCGCACGCCGCCGCGCCAGCGGCGAAATACCCCGACAAGCCAGTCCGGCTGGTGGTGCC
Organism: Cupriavidus sp. 05T41; assembly: GCF_056396525.1. Taxonomy (NCBI): domain Bacteria; kingdom Pseudomonadati; phylum Pseudomonadota; class Betaproteobacteria; order Burkholderiales; family Burkholderiaceae; genus Cupriavidus; species Cupriavidus sp. 05T41. Next base: position 21,275 of record NZ_JBFTLQ010000088.1, on the reverse strand, counting down.
GTTCCCGCCCGGCGGCGGCACCGATGTCATCGGCCGCCTGCTGGCGGCCCGGCTGTCGGTGGCGCTGGGCGGCACGGTGGTGGTGGAAAACGTGGCCRGCGCCACCGGCACCATCGGCTCGGCCCAGGTGGCGCGCGCCGCGCCGGACGGCTACACGCTGCTGCTCGGCATCTCCGCCACGCACGCCATCGCGCCGGCGATCTTCCCGCGCCTGCCCTACGACCCCGTGCGCGACTTCGTGCCGGTCAGCCGGCTGGCCTATGGCGGCAACGTGCTGGTCGCGGGCCCGGCCTTCACGGGCAAGGACCTGCCGGCGCTGATCGCGCAGGCGCGGCGGCCCGGCGCGGACATGGCGTACGGTTCGTGGGGCCCGGGTTCCGGCGGCCAMCTGGCCGGCGAGAGCCTCAACGCGAGCAGCGGCATCCACCTGCGCCATATCCCCTACAAGGGCGTGAGCCCGATGCTGACCGACGTGATGGGCGGCACGCTGCCGGTAGCGATGTCAGACCTGGCCGGCACGCTGCCGCTGATCCGCAGCGGCAAGGTCAGGGCGCTGGCGGTGAGCGGCTCGGAGCGCTCGGTGGCATTGCCCGAGGTGCCGACCTTTGCCGAGTCCGGCGTGCCCTTCCGCATCGACAGCTGGTACGCGCTGTTCGCACCGGCGCGCACGCCGCCGGAGATCGTCGACGCACTCGAGCGCGCCACCCAGGCCGCCATGCGCGACCCCGCCGTGCAGGCACAGGTCGAGACGCTGGGCATGCGCTTCACGGCGCAGCCGCGCGCGGACTTCGCCGTGCAGATGCGGCAGGACGTCAAGGCCTGGGCCGCGCTGGTGAAGTCCAGCGGCGCGGCGCTCGACTGATTCATGGAACCTCACCAAACCATCCGCCTGGAGCCATCCGCATGAACATGAACCTGAACATGAACGTGAACCCCGTCCTGACCTCGTTGCCCGGTGCCGCGGCCAGCCCGCAGGAAGCCCTGGTCGCCGMCGCGGCCGTGCCGCTGGTGATATATGGCTATGCCCTGGTCGAGTCGCTGCGCACCTGCCGCCTGCAGACCTCGGTMGCGGCGGCCACCGGCTACGGACGCGCCCCGGTCAACAGCCTTTCAGCCAGCGAGCGACAGTGGACGCATGAGGACCGCGACATCGTCACGCCCGCCAACGACCTGTTGTACTTCTGCGGCTGGATCAACCTGGCCGACGGCCCCGTCACGCTGCGCGTCCCGCCGCTGCCCGATGCCAGCCGCTACTACGTGGTGGAGCTGCTCGACGTCCACACCAACAATTTCKAGAATCTCGGCCCGCGCAACGTGCCCGCGCAAGGCGCGGACATCGAGCTGGTCGGTCCCGGCCAGCAAGCCGGCGGCGCGCACGCGGTGCACTGCCCCAGTTCGCTGGTGTGGCTGCTCKGCMGCGTGCTGGTGCAGGGCGAGCACGACCTGCCGGCGGCGCGGGCCTTCGAGCTGGGCTTCACGCTGGCGCGCACGCCGGGCGCGGCACGTCCCGCGAGCGTCGAGCAATGGCATGACAGCGGCCGGCCCGCGCTGGATTTCTTCCAGAACCTGTTCAACGCGCTGCGCGAATTCCCGCCCGCCGCGCAAGAGCTGGGCGCCTTCACGTTGCTGCGCAAGGCCGRCGTGCGCCTGGAGGACGAGATCGACGTGGCGGCGCTGCGGCCCGCGGTGACCGCCGGGCTGGAGCGCGCCTACCAGCAGGGCATGGCCCTGATCGAGGCCCACACGCGCAGCCAGKGCCGCAAGAGCTGGGGCTACAGCCTCAAGCTGGGCATGTACGGCGACGACTGGCTGCAGCGCGCCTGCACCGCGATGAAAGGGCTCGGTGCCCTGCGCGCCGACGAGGCGATCTACGCCATGGCGGATTTCGACGCCGACGGCCAGCCGCTCGACGGCCGGCACCGCTACGCGCTGCGTTTCGCACCCGGCATGCTGCCGCCGGCGCAGGCGTTCTGGTCGGTCTCGCTGTACGGCGAGGACCGCTTCTTCAGCGCCAACGAGGCCGGCCGCTACGCAGTGGGGGACCGCACGCCGGGCCTGCGCCTGGAAGACGACGGCAGCCTCGTGATCMCGGTCTCGCACGCGCGCCCCGCGCAGGCAGAGAACTGGCTGCCGGCGCCGGCGGGATCGTTCTACCTGATCCTGCGCCTCTATCATCCCGCCCGGTCCTTCCTGGACGGGCAGTACGCGATTCCCGCCCTGCAGCGCATCRACTGAGCCGACATCAGATGGAAGCCGACATGACCCATACCGCATCCGCCCGCGCGCAGACCATGCACGATCTCCACGACGCCGTGCGCTACACGCTGCCGCTCTATGAAATGGCGCGCATGCGCGCCGCCACCTGTCCKCGCCGCGACAGCGCCGGCCAGTTCGCCGCCAGCCAGCCCGAGTCCGCGGTGCGCTGGATCAACCACTTCATCCACACGCGCCAGCTGCTCGGCCCGCAGCACCGCCAGGTGGTCACGCCCAACAACGACACGCTCTACAGCAATGCGTGGCTGGATCTCTCGCAGGGCCCGCTGGTGCTGGACGTGCCCGACAGCCAGGGCCGCTACTACGTGCTGGGGCTGCTGGACTTCTATACCAATCCCTTCGGCTATATCGGTACCCGCACCACCGGCGGCGGGGCTGGTCGCTTTGTGCTGCACGGCCMGGGCTGGCACGGCGAGGTGCMGGCCGGCGCCACCGCCATTGCCTGCCCGACCGATGCGGTCTGGCTGCTCGGGCGCATCCTGGTGGACGGCGAGGCCGACCTGCCGGCCGTGCATGCCATGCAGGACCGGCTTCGCCTGGGCACGCTGGACGGCGCGCCGGCTGCGCGGCGCTTCGACACCGGCATGCAGCCCGGCGAGCAACTGGCCGCGGGTACGTTGCAGGCGCGCCGCTACGCGGAGATCGTGAACCAGGCCCTGCGGGACAATCCGCCGCCGGCGGCGGAGGCCGAGCACGTTGCCGGCTTTGCGCGGCATGGCATCGGGGCGCGGTGCGATGCGAGCGGGCTCGACGACGCGGCCGCGGCACGCCTGGGCGCCGCCATCGGCGAGGTCCTGGCCGAACTGGCCACGCCGCTGCCGTCCGACCTGGGCGGCGGCTGGACCTTGCCGGTAGAGATCCGCGCATCGTTCGGCACGCGTTACGCCGAGCGCGCGCTGGTGGCGCGCAACTACATCGGCGCGCTCGGCGTGGAAGAAGCCATGTACGTGATGGCCGACCGCGACAGCGCGGGCGCGCCGCTGGACGGCCGCAACGGCTATGAGCTGGCTTTCGCCCCTGGCGGGCTGCCGCAGGTGGGCGCCTTCTGGTCGCTCACCATGTACGGCAAGTCCGACTGCATGCTGGTGGAGAATGCGCTGGCGCGCTATTCGCTGGGCGACCGTTCGCCGAGCCTGCGCACCGACGCCGATGKCGGCATCCGCCTGCACCTGTCCGCCGCGCCGCCGGCGGACCCGGCACGCCACGGCAACTGGCTGCCGGCGCCGGCCGGCCCGTTCTACGTGACGCTGCGGCTCTATGTGCCGGGCGACGCGCATCTCGGCAAGACCTTCGCCTATCCGCCGATCCGGCCGGTGCCCGGCGCTGCTGCCGCATTCGTTGCATCCATTGCCTGCGAGTCATGATGAGAGCGCATCCCTGTTTCGCCGCGCGCATGCGGCGTGCCGMACGCCATGCCGCCGTGCTGTGCGCGGCCCTTTCCATGCTCGCGCCAGCGCATGCCGAGGAGTACCCGTCGCGCCCGGTGCGCGTGATTTCGCCCTACGGCCCGGGCGGCTCCAACGACACCTCCGCGCGCCTGCTCAGCGAAGGGCTGAGCCAGAAGTACAAGCAGCAGTTCGTGGTGGAGAACAAGCCGGGGGCCGGCACGCGGGTGGCGAACGAACAGCTCGCGCGTGCCGCGCCCGACGGCTACACGCTGCTGTGGGCGGCGGCGCCGTTCGCCATCAACACGGCCGCCGGACTCTCGCAGCATTACGACATCCACAAGGACTTCGTGGCGGTGGGGCCGCGCGTGCTGGGGCCGGTGTTCCTGATCGTCAAGGCGGACTCGCCCGTGCAGTYGGTGGCGGACTTCGTGCGCATGGCGCGCGCCAGGAAKGAAGGCGTGACCTTTGCCTCKCCCGGTGTGGGCTCGGGGCCGCACCTGACCGCGGAGCTGTTCGCCGCGCAGGGGAAATTCAAGGGCCTGAACGTGCACTACCGTGGCGACGCCACCGCCTATACCGAACTGCTGGCGGGCCGCGTCGATGCCACGCTGACCGCCATCACCACCGCCTTGCCCTTCATCAAGGCCGGCAAGCTGCGCGTGATCGCGGTCGCCTCCGAGCAGCGCACGCCGGTCTATCCGCAGGCGCCCACCTTCGGCGAGCAGGGCTTTGCGGGCGTGGTGGGCTACGGCTGGTTCGGGCTGATGGCGCCCGCGGGCACGCCGCCGGCCATCGTGCAGCAACTCAACCGCGACGCCAATGCCGTGCTGGCCGATGCGCAGATGCGCAGCAAGCTGATCGGGCTGGGCCTGCAGCCCGAGGCCGGCAACGGCGCGGCCTTCGCCAGCTTCATCGACGCCGAGGTGGGCAAGTGGGGGGCGGTGATCAGGTCGGCGGGCATCGTGCTGGAGTAGGATGCGGGCGGCGCCGGCCGCCTGCCGGCCTATAGTTATAGCGCCCGGGCCGAKGAGGGCAAGATGCCTGCTGCCGCAGGCAGGCCCGGGCAGCAGGGAGCAAGCGTTGAACTTTCAATCGTGGCCGCACGCCGAATCGCCGTTTCATGCCGGAGAGCACGCGGCCCAGCAGCGCGCCGGCAAGCGTGGGCAGATGGAAGCTGCCGGCCGGCAGGCGATACGCCCGGTGCTGTCCGAGGCGCATCGCGCCCACTTCGCGCGCCTGCCTTTCGTGCTGCTCGGCGCCGTGGACGATGCCGGCATGCCCTGGGCCACCATGCTGGCCGGCGTACCCGGCTTCATGCAGTCGCCTGAACCCGGCCTGCTGCGCATCGGCGTGCGCCTGCCGGCGGACGATCCGCTGGCGCCGGCGCTGCATGCCGGAGCGGATGTGGGCGTGCTCGGCATCGAACTGCACTCGCTGCGCCGCGTGCGCATCAACGGCACCGTGGCGGCGGCGGACGACGCCGGGCTCACGGTGGCGGTGGTGCAGAGCTATGGCAACTGCCCGCGCTATATCCAGCTGCGCGAGTGGCGCGAGGCCGCCGCGCAAGACATGGCGGCGGCCGCCCCCGCGCTCCATGCCGACACCCTGGACGCTGCCGYGGTGCAGGCGCTGCGCGCCGCCGACACCATCTTCATCGCCACCCACCACCGCGACGCGGCGTCCGCTCGCAGCGGCGGGGCGGACGTCTCGCACCGGGGCGGCAAGCCCGGCTTCGTGCGGGTGGACGATGCCCGCACGCTGACCTTTCCCGACTTCAACGGCAACTATTACTTCAACACCATCGGCAACCTGGTGGCCAACCCGCGCGCCGGGCTGCTGGTGCCCGATTTTGAGAAGGGCGGCATGCTGCACCTGAGCGGGCGGGCGGAAGTCGTCTGGGACGGGCCGGAGGTGGCGCGCTTCACAGGCGCCGAGCGCCTGGTGCGCCTGCTGGTGGAGCGCGTGGTGTGGCGCCCGGGGATCCTGCCGCTGCGCTGGCGGCTCGAAGCCATGTCGCCGGTGCTGGAGGAAACCGGCAGCTGGGAGGACGCCGGGGGGCATTGAGCAGGATGGGCGCGCGCCCTTTGTTGTATTCAGCATACGTTTACACCCCGGTCCGGGCATGGCCGGCCGCGCCGCGCCTTGCCCGGCAGCCGGCCGGTCATCCCGCGCAACGGCCCGCCGGGCGGGCGGCGGGGCCGGCACGGGGCGGTCCGGCGCCCTGCCGGCCCCGCCTCATCAGTGCAAGCGCCGCTGTTCAAGCCGGGGCAATTGCCCTATCGTGACGCTCTTTCCCCKCCGTTGCGGCGCGGGTTGCGCTGTCGGCTGCGTTTCGCGCCGCCTGTTCGCCGTTCCGTCCCGTTCTGTCCCGCTTTTTCCATGTTCCGCTTGCTTTCAAGCGTGGCCGGCCGCCTGTTGGCGCCGGTACACGGTTATCCCGCACTGCTGCTCGCACTGGCAATGACCCTGGGCGCCGCGCCGCGTCCCGCGCTGGCGGCCGAGCCCGCCGCGGTTGCCGCAGTCGCTGCCGCGCGAAATGGTGCTCCGGCCGGGCGCCCGCGCGTCTGCCTGGTCCTGTCCGGCGGCGGCGCGCGCGGCTATGCGCATATCGGCGTGATCCGGGCGCTCGAGCAGATGCACGTGCCGATCGACTGCCTGGCCGCCACCAGCATGGGCGCGGTGGTGGGCGGGCTGTACGCCAGCGGGCTGTCGGCCAGCGAGCTGGAGGCGCGCCTGTCGCATATCAACCTCAGCGATATCGCCTTCGACCGCAACGAGCGCGCCRAGCTGCCGCAGGCGCAGCGCGAGGACGACCTGCAATACCCGATCGGCATTTCGGCCGGCTACGGCGACGGCAAGATCAAGCTGCCCACCGGGCTGGTGCAGGGCAACCGGCTGCTGGCGCTGCTGCAGAACTGGACCGCGCAGTTGCCGGCCGACGCCTCGTTCGACAAGCTGCCCACGCCGTTCCGCACCATCGCCACGGATCTGGGCACCGGCAAGCCGGTGATCCTGGAGCACGGCTCGCTGCCGCGCGCGATCCGCGCCAGCGTGGCCGTGCCGGGCCTGTTCGCGCCGATCAAGGTGAACGGCCGGGTGCTGGTCGACGGGGGGCTGGTCAGCAACCTGCCGGTGCAGCTGGCGCGCGACATGGGCGCCGACGTGGTCATCGCGGTCAATATCGGCTCGCAGCTGGACGACCCCGCCAACCTGGATTCGCCGGCGGCGGTCACGCAGCAGATGGTCACCATCCTGACCAACCAGAACGTGGACGCGCAGAAGGCCCGGCTCAGGCCGGGCGACGTGCTGATCGAGCCGCAGCTGGGCGATCTCTCCTTTACCGATTTCTCGCGCGCCAACGACGGCATCCAGGGTGGCGCGGCGGCGGTGCAGGCGGCGGCCCCGGCGCTCGCGGCGCTGGCGTTGCCCGACGGCGCCTGGCAGACCTACCTGGCCGCGCGCAAGGGTGGCCAGGCGGTGGCCGGCCCGCTGCGCATCGATGCCATCCAGATCCAGTCCGCGGGCCGCGTCCCCGCCAGCTTCGTGCGCAAGTACCTGGGCGTCCACGAGGGCGACACCTACAATGCCGTGGAACTCAACCGCGAGATGGCGCAGCTGTCCACTTCCGGCGATTTCGAAAGCGTGACGCAGGAACTGGTGAGGGAGGACGGCCGCAATGTGCTGAAGGTGGAGGCCCAGCAGAAATCCTGGGGGCCGCAGTTCCTGCTGTTCGGCTTCGGCGTATCCACCACCTTCAACGGCAAGGGCGGCTTCAACCTGAACCTGGGGCACCGCTATCCGTGGATCACGCCCGGCGGGCTCGAATGGCGCAACGACATCGTGCTCGGCAGCACCCAGGGCAAGTGGCATACCGAGCTGCGCCAGCCGGTGTTCGACCGCCTGGGCTTCTACGTGGCGCCATACGCGGAGTATGGGCGCAAGCGCGTAGACCTCTACGCCGACACCGCGCCCAACCGCAATACCGATCCGCTCACCGCCTACCAGATCGATACGGCCGTGGCGGGCCTGGACCTCGGCGTGCCGCTGGGCCGGCTGGGCGAGTTCCGCACGGGCGTGAACTACCAGCAGGTCAACTATTCGGCGGCCTATAACCTGCCGATCGGCACCGGCCGGCTGTTCCCGCATGCGCGCGTGCGCCAGCCCACGGTGCGCTCCCAGCTCACCATCGACCAGCTCGACGATCCGCTCTTCCCGCGCACCGGCTACTACCTGCTGGCGACCAACGAGCTGGCGTTCGGCGGCAGCGACAACCGCTTCAACGATGCGCATGCCAAGGCGCTGTGGGCCACCAGCTACGGCCGCCACACGCTGAACCTGGCCGCCGAGGCGGCCACCACCTACGGCGACCACCGCAGCGACAGCAGCGTCAGCGGCGGGCTGGGCTTTACGCTGGGCGGCTTCCAGCATCTTTCGGCCTACGCGCAGGACCAGTTMTCCGGCAATTACCTGCTCTATGGCCGCGTGACCTACCTCAACGACCTGCGCGAGTTCATCCTGCCGGGGCTGCGCACCACCGTGGTGGGCGCCAGCCTGGAAGCGGGCGATGTGTGGCTGCGGCGCAGGAACTTCGGCACCGGGCCGTACAAGACCAGTGCGAGCCTGTTCATCGGCGGCAACAGCGTGATCGGGCCGCTGTACTTCGGTTTCGCCGCGGCCCCGCAAGGGGTCTGGAACCTCTATCTGCAGCTGGGCCGCGTGTTCTAGTCCGGGCTGTCCAGTCCGGCTGGCGCGGGCAGGGCCGCGCCAGCCGCGTCCGCGCCGGCGGGGCGGAAGGTCACTGCCGAGATGCGGCCGTTGCGCATGCGTAGGGTCTGCGTGCCGCGGCCATGATGCTGCTCGCCGCCCATCACCGAGAAGGCCTCCAGGTCGATCTCGGCGCTGGAGCCTTCGATGCGCGGCGGCGCGGTGATGGCGATGCGCACGGTCTTGCCGGCGAGTTCATCGAGCCGGCCGAACATGCCGATCACCGCGTCGCGGTCATCGTAGCTGCCGGCCAGCGGATGGTCGCCATGATGGCGCCAGCGCACGCCGGGCTCGAGCAACGGGAACAGCGCCTCGAAATGGCCGCTGGTGAGCGCCTGCAGGTATTCGCTGACCACCGTGGCCACGGCCTCCCCGGTCATCGGCACTTCCACCGTGGCACGCGCGCGGCGGCGCGCGCTCTCGGGGTCGAAGCCGAGGAATTCCAGCACGCTGGCGACCACCTGCTCGCGGTCGTTGTCCACGCAGATCATGTGATAGCTGTTCTCCACCACCACCTTGCGCACGTCCGGCACCACGGCTTCGAGGAAGTCCGCCGAGCGCACGCTGGTCAGCTCATCCTCGCGGGAGTGCACCACCAGCGTGGGGCAGACGATGCGGCGGGCGCCGCGCAGCACCCAGCCGCGCAGGCGATCCACCTGCCGGATGCAGGCCAGCGGCACCCAGCGATAGTGGAAGTTGTCGCCGCGCTCGAACTTGGCCTTGACGATGGCGCGTACCAGGTCGTTCTTGATGCCGAAGGGCTCGTCCTCGTCCACGCGCATGCGCGCGGGCAGCATCGGGATGCGATAGACCAGGTGGCGCAGCGCCCGGTACCAGGGCGTGGACCAGCCGTCGATATAGACCGGCGCGGCGAGCGCCACCAGGCGGCCTTTGCGGTGCTGGCGGAGCTCGCACACGGCCAGCGCCAGCAGCGCGCCCATGCACATGCCCAGGACGTGGAAGGTCTCGTAGCGGGGCGCCAGTTCGTCGTAGGCCTGCGTGACCGTCTCCAGCCATTGCTCGGCGCGCACGGGCACCAGGTCTTCCGGGCTGCCTGCGTGGCCCGGCAGCGTGACCGCATGGGTTTCCACCCCGGCGCGGCGCAGCGCCTTGTGCATCGGCCCCAGGTCGAACTGCGTGCCGCCGAGGCCGTGGATGAGCAGGGCACCGATGCCGCTGCCCTTGGATGCCGTCATGCTGCGTCACGCTCCTCGAAGATCTCGGCGGCCTGCAGGCGCCAGGCGCCGGCGATCACCGCGACCGATTCGTCGCCGTCGAGCAGAGGCCCGCTCATGTCGAGCACCATGGTGCTGCGTCCGGGCGGCAGCATCAGGCGGAACAGCATGTCGGTGCGGTTCTCGCCGTCGCTTTCGCGCAGCCAGCGGCCGCGCACCCGGGCGCGGTCCTCGTCATGCACGTGGGCCAGCACGTCGTCGAGCCTGGCGAAGGCGTCGTCGCTGACGCCCAGCACGCGCTCCAGGTCGCCGCTCCAGCGCAGCGTGCCGCTGTGCGGGTCCAGGCAATAGACCAGCTGCTCGCTGGCTGCCAGCGCCAGCTTGACGTCGTTCTGGCTGCGCGCCGACTGCGCCAGCAATTGCTCGCGGCTGGTGCGCAGCGTGCTGATCAGCAGCGTCAGCATGGCCGCCACTGCCAGGTAGAGCTGTGCCTCGAGCAGGGAGCGGCCATGGTTGAGCGAGCGCTCGGCGAACGGGCCGCCACCCTGGCTGGTGTTGTAGAGCACGAACAGCGTCAGGATGGCCACCGCCACCGAGCCGCCCCGGCCGCCCCACAGCAGCGTCACCACGGCGGCCAGGAACAGCGGGATATAGGTCAGCGCGAAGGCCACGCCGCTTTGCACCGGCAACAGGATGCGTTGATCGAAAATGAAGTAGGCGGTCAGCAGCAGCGCCGCGAAGGCGCCCAGGCCGAACAGGAAGTCGGCGCGGCTCATGCCGCCCGAGCGCATCGCGCGAAAGCGCGACCAGCCCGCCAGCACGGGCAGCACGATCAGCACGCCGACCAGGTCGGCCGCGCCCCACACGCGCCAGGTGCGCCAGAACGGCACGTCCTGCATCAGCGTGAACCAGGCCGCGCCCACCGCCGCGCTGGCCGCGCTGCTGACCACCCCGGCGATCAGCAGCGCGCGCACGAAGACCAGCCCTTCGAGCGAGAACTGCGCGCGCCGCACCAGCGCCACGCCCACCGCGGCAAAGCCGATCTCGTTGAGCGAGAACAGGATCAGGCGCAGGGTGTCGCGGCCCTCCACCCAGCCCAGCAGCAACTGCGCGGCAAAGAAGGCCAGCGCCACCGGCAGCCAGCGCTGCATCGGCCTGAGCATGAAGGCAGCCATGGTCACGCCGGCCGGCAGCCAGATATAGCCGGTGGCGTAGAACGGCCCGTTGAGCTTGTGCGAGACATAGCCCGAGCAGAAGTAGAGGGCCGCCCACAAAAAGAGGATGACGGCGCGGTTGCTTGGTTTCACGTTGGCTTTCCTTGGCTTGGGCCCTGGCACCGATACGGGGCCGGCCCGCCGCCGGGCGTGGCGGCAGGGCGGGCGGCGCTGTGCGTTGCGCGGCGGCCTGCCGTTATCTKAACGCGCCAGGCAGGCGCGCGGCTGACGTGGCGGCTTGTCCGGTCACGCGCATCATAAGTCCGCAAGGGTCGTTCTTGCATGGCCGGATGTCATAAAATCGTCACATTGGCGGATGCGGGCACCCGGCAGGGCCGGGCCGCCTGCCGGCCAGCCGGCGCGGGCAGCCGTGCCCCAGGCCGGCAAGCCGGCGCAGTCACAGGCTGGCAGATCGAGGCCGAAATATAAACGAGGAGAAACGACAAGATGACGAAGTTCGCGTGCAAGACCCGCTTGCTGTCCCTGCCGGCGCTGCTGGCGTGCGCCGCCGTGCCGCTGGCCATGGCCGCGCCCGCCGCGGCCGCCTGGCCCGAAAAGCCGATCCGGCTGGTGGTGGGCTTCCCGCCCGGCGGCCCGGTCGACACCCATGCCCGCATCCTCGCCGAGAAGCTGCAGCCCATCCTGGGCCAGTCGGTGGTGCTGGACTACAAGGCGGGCGCGGCTGGCAACATCGGCTCCGACGCGGTGGCCAAGGCGGCGCCGGACGGCTATACGCTGCTGCTGGCCAATACCGGCCAGATGGCGATCAACGGCTCGCTCTATCCCAAGCTGCCCTACGCCATGCCGAGGGATTTCGCGCCGGTGGCGCGCACCGCGCTGATCCCGCTGGTGATGGTGGTCAACAACAATGTGCCGGCGCGCAACCTGAAGGAATTCATCGCGTACGCGCGCGCCAACCCCGGCAAGCTGAACTTCGCCTCGGGCGGCAACGGCGGCATTTCCCACCTGATGCCGGAGATGTTCAAGCAGGCGTCCGGCACCTTTATCGTCCATATCCCGTACAAGGGCAGCGCGCCGGCGCTCACCGACGTGATGGGCGGGCAGGCGCAGATGATGGCGGACTCGATCCCGCTGTTTACCCAGTACATCAAGGCCGGCAAGGTGCGCGCGATGGCKGTGACCTCGAAGCACCGCTCGCCCGCCTTGCCGGACGTGCCGACGATGGAAGAAGCCGGCCTGAAGAACTTCGAGGTGGTCGGCTTCTACGGCATGCTGGCGCCGGCCGGCACGCCCAGCGACGTGGTGGCCCGGCTCTCCGGCGCGCTGCAGTCCGTGCTGGCCGACGCCGACACCCGCGCCAAGCTCGAGCAGCAAGGCGCGGAGCCGGCCTGGCAGGGACCGGAGGCCTTCGGCCAGACCATTGCCGCCGAGCAGAAGCGCTGGGGGCAGGCGGTCAAGGCCTCGGGCGCGAAGATCGACTGAACGGCTTCACCATCCGGGCGCGGCAGTGCCAAGGCCGCCCGCCGGGCGGTCCCACTGCATCGGCGCGCCATCCACCATCACTGGCGGCCTGATCCGCCGCGCCGCGCCCCAGGCCGTGGCTTCCACCGTTTCGGCCAGGTCCGCGGCCTGTTCCGGGGCCAGCGGGGCGGAGCCGCGCGCCAGCCCTGCGCCATCGAGCAGCAGTTGCGCGGTGCGCGCCAGCGAGGCCCGGACCTCGCTGCCGGCGCCGCTCGCCAGGCGCCGCGACAAGCCGCGGATGGCCGCGGTCGCCAGCAGATAGCCGGTGGCATGGTCGATTGCCTGCACCGGCAGTGGCCCTGGGCGGTCCAGTCCGCGCAGGCGCATGCCCGCCTCGGCGATGCCGCTGCTCATCTGCACCAGGCTGTCGAAGCCGCGCCGGCCCTGCCACGGGCCGCTCCATCCGTAAGCATCGAGCGAGACATCGATMAGGCCAGGGTTGAGCTGGCGGCGCCGCTGCGCGTCCAGCCCCAGCCGTGCCAGCGCATCGGCGCGGTAGCCATGCACCATCACGTCGGCCTGGCCCAGCAGGCGCTCCAGTATCTGCAGGTCTTCGTGGCGCTTGAGGTCCAGGCGGGCGCAGCGCTTGCCGAGCACCACTTCGGGCACCACGCCGGGCTCTTCCCAGCCAGGCGGGTCGATGCGCAGCACATCGGCGCCGAAGCCGGCCAGGAAGCGGGTGKCGACCGGGCCGGCCAGGATCCGTGTCAGGTCCAGCACGCGGATGCCCCGAAGCGGGCGCTCGGGGGTGAAGCCGTGCCGCGGCGCGGGGCTGCCATCGAAGGCTCGCCAGTGCAGCAGGGGCTCGTGGCTGACTGCCTGCCCCTGCGGGTGCGCGGCCCATTGCGCCGCCGGGCGCATGGCCGCGGCGCAGCCGCCCTTGTCCACCACGGCGTTTTCCAGCGCGTCGGCCTGCCATGCGGCCACGGCCTTCGCCACCGCCGCCTTGTCGGCCGGCACGCCGAGCACCGCGAGCGCCGCCGCGCGGTGATGCGGCGCATTGGTGTGCAGGCGGATCCAGCCGTCCGCCGCGCGGTAGTCGCCGGCCACGGCATCCCATTGCGGCGGCAGCGCCCAGCCCTGCGGGCGCAGCGAGGTGCCGAACCAGAAGGATRCCAGCCGGCGGTCCACGCTCGCCCGCGACGCGTGTCCGCCGGCCGCGTGGATGAGTTMCGCGACGGCGAGACCCGCGGCACCGGCGCTGGCGGCCGCCAGCTCGGTGACCGGGAAGACCGACGGCAGGCTGCCGCTCCCGGTCCAGGCCAGGCGTTCCAGCCAAGCGGGGTCGCCGTGCACGCTGGCCCAGATGTCGCGCAGGAAGCTGGCGGCGGCCGGGCTGTCGGGGATGTCAGGGGTAGCCGCGGCGGGCGCGGCATGTGCGCGATAGGACATGGCGGAGGTCACTGTGATTGGATCCACGAACTGGATCGACGAAGGGGCGGGCTGGCGGCCAGGTGCCTTGCAGGATAGGCCGCTTGTTTTAATAGTCAATATTGATTACCTTAATCAAGTTATTGCTTCTCAGGCCCAAGCCCAGGCTAGTCTCCCCGTCGCCATGTCCCGCTACCTCACCTCGGCCGAAGCGGCCGCCCGGCTGGGCGTTTCCCGCCAGACCCTCTACGCCTATGTCAGCCGCGGCCTGCTGCACGCCCACGATGGCGAGACACCGCGCGAAAGCCGCTACCTGGCGGCCGACGTGGAACTGCTCGCCGGCCAGCGCACGCGCGGGCGMAAGCCGCGCGAGGTGGCCAAGGCCGCGCTGAGCTGGGGGTTGCCGGTGCTGGAGTCGGGCATCACGCTGATCGAAGACGGGCGGCTCTATTACCGCGGCTCCGATGCCGTCGCGCTGGCGGCCTCCGGTACGGTGGAATCGMTGGCTGCGCTGCTGTGGCAGTGCGGGGAACAGACCGCCTTCGGCACCGAGCCGCCGGCCGCGCCCGCGCACCTGGCCGCGCTGCAGGCCGCCTTTGCCGGGCGCCGCAGCGAGGAGGCCCTGCTGCCGCTGTTCACTGCCGCCAGCGGCGACGACGCCACCGCGCAGTGGCAACAGTCGCCGGCGCGGCTCGCCGAGGGCTGCGGCGCGCTGGTGCGCCTGCTGGCCGCCTGCCTGCTGGGCACGGCGCCCGCCAGCACGCCGATCCACCGGCAGTGCGCCGGCGCCTGGGGCGTGGACGGGGCGGGCGCGGACCTGATCCGCATGGCGCTGGTGCTGTGCGCGGACCATGAGCTGAATGCATCGAGCTTTACCGCGCGTTGTGTCGCCTCGACCGGGGCCAGCCTGCGGGCATCGGTGGTGGGCGGGCTTGCCGCGCTGACCGGTGGCCGGCACGGCGGCGCCACCGCGCGCGTGGAGGCAATGTGGGACCAGCTGGCCGGCGCGCACCCGGCCGCGCGGCTGCGCKAGCGACTGGCGCGCGGCGAAGACCTGCCAGGCTTCGGGCATCATCTCTACCCGGCCGGCGATGTGCGTGCCATCTGCCTGCTGGCGCCGGTGCTGGCACATCACTCCGGCTGGCAGGAGATCATCGACGTGGCATTCGACCTGACCGGGCAGCGGCCCTCGGTGGATTTCGCGCTGGTGGCCCTGCGCCGACACCTGCGGTTGCCGCCCGGGGCGGCCTTCGGCCTGTTCGCGCTGGGCCGCTCGATCGGCTGGATCGCGCATGGGTTGGAGCAGCGCGCCGACGATGCCCTGATCCGGCCGCGCGCGGCGTACATCGGACCGCGCMCGGGCCAGGGCTAGCGCAGCGCGTCCCGCGGCCGCCATGCCGCGGCTGCGGAAAACCACGGTCCGGTCAGCCCGGCTTGCGTCAGTCCGAGGGTCACCCTGCGCACAGGTGTTCTCCCGCAGGGCGAAGATGGTGCCTCGTGGCCGCGGCGCGCGCGCCGTGCCTGCTCAGGTGCCGGTGGCCTTCCTGGCGAGGCCGGAGCAGCGGCCAAGGACGGTGGTGATGCAGCATGCGTTGCCGGACCAGTCGCCAGAGATCACCAGCCCGGTCGGGCCGGCGATCAGGCGGCGCTGGCACTGGCCGGGCACCAGTACGGGTTCGGGCGAGGTGGGTGCGCGCGCGTCGCGCGGACCGCTGCCCGGCGCGCGCGCCGGTGGCACTTCCTCGGTCCACAGGTAGGCCGTGCCGCCGGGCACCGATTGCACGGATTGCGGGGGACCCCACTGCGCCTTGGCCTGTTCGATCGGCGCGGACTGCCAGGAATCCAGCACGCGCTGCATGGCCGATTGCTCGATGCCGGCGCAGGCGCCCAGCGCGAGCGCGACAAGTAGTGTCGTCAGGAAGCGGGAAGATGCGGGAGAAGGGGCAACGGCGCGGCAGTCGGCGGGCATGGTGGCTCCAAGGGGGAAGGCGGGCCCCCTCTGCGCAGACTAGCGCAGCGCGTGGCCCGCCTGCAAGCGCCCGCGCATTGCTTATGCGGGTTTGCCCACAGTCGGCACCAGCACGGCCTTGTCCGGTTCGGCGGGCGGCTCGTGCGCGCCGTCGTCGCCACCGGCCTGGCCCAGGTCGATGCCGCTGGTTTCCGGCAGCAGCAGCGCGGCGCCCATCACCATGGCGTAGCCTACCCCTGCGACGATGGCGATGGCCAGCGGCAGCGAGGTGCGCCCGGTGCTCAGCCAGCCCACCGAGAGCGGGAACAGCGAGCCGATCACGCGGCCGACGTTGTACGAGACGCCGTAACCGGTGGCGCGGATGTCGTTGGGGTACGACTCGGAAATGGTGGCCCCGATGCCGGCGAACACGCCMTGCATCAGCACGCCGAGCGGGAAGCCGAGGAACAGCATCGAGATGTTCGAGACCGGGATCACCATATAGACCAGGGCCATGACGAAGGCGCCTGCGGCAAAGGCGATATAGGTCASSCGGCGGCCCCAGCGGTMSGTGGCATAGGCGCCGGCCACGTAGCCCACCAGCGAGCCGAAGATAGTCATGGCCAGGTAGGAGCTGGTGCCGAACACCGATAGCCCGCGCTCGGTCTTGAGGAAGGTCGGCAGCCAGGTGGCGATCGCATAGTAGGCGCCCAGCATGCCGCCCGACAGCAGGCTGCACAGGACGGTCTTGCCCAGCAACGGGCGGCGGCCCAGCCGCGCGAGCTGCTGCCACGCCGAAGGGGCGCCGCCTGCCGCGCGCGCGGCCCGGCTCTTGAGGAAGATTTCCGGCTCTTCGAGGTTGCGGCGCAGGTAGACCACCACCAGCGCCGGCAGGATGCCCATGAAGAAGCAGATGCGCCAGGCAGTCTCCGCCGGGAAGAGGCTGAAGGTGATGGCGTAGGCGATGGCCGCCGCGCCCCAGCCGAACGAATAGCTGCTGGCCGTGAAGCCCGAGTACTTGCCGCGATGCGCCGGGTTGCGGATCATCTCCGTCACCAGCACCATGCACAGGGACGACTCGCCGCCGAAGCCCAGGCCCTGCAGCATGCGGAAGGCCAGCAGCTGTCCKGGCGTGTTGGCCAGCCCGCACAGGAAGCAGGCGAAGGCGAACACCACGATGGTCCAGCGCAACACACGCACGCGGCCGTAGCGGTCGGCCAGGATGCCCGCGCCGATGGCGCCCACCAGCGACGACACCAGCGTCCAGGTGACGATGGCGCCCGCGGCCGACTTGCTCATGCCMCATTGCGTCAGCAGCGTCGAAATCAGGAAGGAGTAGATTATGAAGTCGAACACGTCGACTGCATGGCCAAGGAACGCGCCGTAGAAACCCTTGCGCTCCATTTTCGATAGATCCCTGAACCAGTCCAGCATGTTCGCTCCTTTTGTGGATGGGGGCGGTGCCCTGTCAGTCTTGTTGCGCCGGGGCGCGTTGCACCGTGTTGGAATGAACCGGCGGCGGCCGGAAGCCGAGGCCCGCTGCCTCGAGCAGCTGGGCGAAACGCAGGGAGGTCAGGTCGGCGAAGCGCCCGGCGACGATCTGCACGCCGACCGGAAGGCCACTGCGGCCCGGGCCGATCGGGGCCACGGTCGAGGGCAGGCCGCACAGGCCGGAATGGCCGGCCCAGAACAGCTGGCTGGTGAGCGGGAGCGCCCGCCCGTTGACCTGGAGCGTGCGCTCCCAGGGCTCGCCGCTCTCATCCAGCACGAAGGCGGTGGTGGCGGCGGCCGGGCACAGCAGCACGTCGAAATCGTCGAAGAAGCGTTGCCAGGCTTGCGCGAAGGCGGCGCGCGCCTGCTGCAGCTGCAGCCACTGGCGGTGGCGGATGCCGGCGCCGGTGAACTGCAGGGTGGCGTAGTCGTGGTCGTCCGGTGCCACCGCGGCGGCGGCAGCGGCGCGGGACAGCGCGGCATCGAAGCTGGCATCGTCCATATGCACCGAGGTAGTGGCGCGCAGCATCAGTACATAGGTGTGCCAGAGGGCGGCGGCATCGAAGTCCGGCCGCGCGTTCCACGTTACCCGGGCGCCCTGGCCCGCCAGCMAGCGGCCCAGGTTCTCGATCTCGTCGCTGACTTCGGCGTCGACCTCGCACTGCGGGTGGCTGGGCAGCACGGCGACGCGGAAATCGGCCAGCGCGGCCTGCCCGCAGGGCKGCAGCGAAAGACGGTAGGCCAGTGCCTCGCCGCCGTCCGGGCCGGCCAGGGCCTGCAGCAGCAGCTCCAGGTCGCGCGCGCTGCGCGCCAGCGGGCCGGCCACGTTGATGTCTTGCTCCCCGTAGGTGCGGCCGATGCCGTGGCCACGCAGGGGGATCAGGCCATGGCTGCTMTTGTGCGAGAACACGCCGCAGTAGTGGGCCGGATTGCGCAAGGAGGAGCCGATGTMGGAACCGATGTCGAAGAAGCTCATGCCGGCGCACACCGCGGCGGCGCTGCCCCCCGATGAGCCGCCCGGGGTGCGGCCGGGGTCGTGCGGGTTGCGCGTGGTGCCGTAGACGGCGTTGTAGCTCTGCCAGTCACGCAGGCCTAGCGGCACATTGGTCTTGCCGAGCAGCACCGCGCCGGCTGCGCGCAGGCGCTCGACCACGGCGGCGTCGCCGGCGGCAATGTTGTGCCGTTGCGCCGGGCTGCCGCAGGTGGTCGGCCAGCCGGACACGTCGAAGGATTCCTTGATGGTGAACGGGATGCCATCCAGCGCGCCAAGCGGCCGGCCCTCGGCGCGGCGCCGGTCGCTGGCCCGGGCCGAGGCGCGGGCGGCGGAGAAATCCGACACGACGATGGCGTTGATGCTGGCGTGCGATGCGGTGTAGGCAGCTTCGCACCAGTCGACCAGGTCTTGTGCGCTGGCGTGGCCCTGGGCCAGGAGTTCGGCTGCCTTCCAGACTGGCAGAAAGCAGGCGTCTGCCTGGCTGGGATCGGTGCTCGCAATATCTTGCCGGGTCACGCTGGGCTCCGTCTTGTGGGCTCGAGGCGGCCGGCGCGCGCTGCTGGGCGCGCAAGATCACCGCGAAAATCGGTATACTATATTCACAAAATTGCAGAGTGCAAGACGAATATTGGATGAGACGATATGCGTCACTTCCTGGTGCAATGCAACAGGTTTTGGCACAAAATCGGGGTTTAAGCCAGGCGGATGGCGCCTTTCGTGCCCCGCGACGGGGCCTGGAGGGAGGCTTTTTTGTATACCGTTTCCCGGCGACGCGGGCTGGCTATTGCTGTTCGAGCAATGCCTTGAGGCTGGCGAGGTCACGCCGGACMCAGTCGGCGTCGGCGGMGAAGCGGGCATCGTCGACGCCCGGGTAGCGCAGCAGGGTGAAAAGCAGGGTGGCGCCGCCGGCATTGGCGATGACACGCATCGGGATGTAGATCTCCTCGCTGCCGGGCGGCTGCACGTAGTGGTCGGCGATGCCGTAGGGATTGGCGGGGGTGAAGCGGACTTGCATCGGACCCTCGGGTGTCAGGGTCTGCCAGCTCCCGTCCGAGCGTTGTGACAGTTCGCCCAGGCCGCTGGCCCAGCGCGGATAGTTCTCGGGCACTGCGAGGAAAGCGGCGACCGTCGCCGCCGGCTGGTCGATATCGATGCCCAGGGTCAGGCAATCGCATTGGTTGGCCATCGCATGCTCCGCTGTGTGGGCTTACTGTCTATCTGCCTGGTGATCGGGGAAAGACAGGGTTTGCTGATCCGGGCTGGCGCGCTTGCGCGGGCGCGTGCCGGCAGGTGACACGGCTTCGCGCCTGGCGGCATGGCGCGCCGGTGCCGCTAGCGCTTCCAGGGCAAATTGCCGGGTCGCCTCCAGCGGCACGGCATTGGCCAGCAGGTCCGCCAGCCTCGGCGCCAGGATTTGATAGGTGTCCAGGTCGAAGCGTGCCGGGTCCGCGAGCAGCGCAGGGGCGTCGTCGAGCGAGGCCACCGAGCCGAGGTAGCACCAGTTCTCCAGGATATGCCACCAGGCCTTGGCGCCTTCCCGCTCGCGCCATGCCACGGCGCCGGGGAACGGCCAGGGCCGGACTGCCTGGTCCGCCAGCGCGGCGACCATCCGCTCGCGATGGGCCGCCAGCGACTCGTCGCCCGTGCAGGCGCCCTGGCAGCGGTGGAGCTGGCGGGCGAAGCAAGGCAGGCCGCGCCGCGCCGGCTTTTCCAGCGTCAGCGCCGCCAGGCAGAGCTGGTGGGCCTGCGCCAGTTCCGTCAGATGCGCTTCGGCGCCGGCACGGCTGGCGAAGGCACCATAGAGGTTGGGATGGCGGGCGAAATCCGTGTCGCGGTCCGAGCGCAGCAGCGGCGCGCTCAGGCCGGGCGGCAATTCCCAGGCGTACAGCGCGGCATTCCGGCGCAGCATCCGGTTGTGCAGCGGCTGCATGCGCTTGATCAGCTGGGCTTCGAGCAGCAGCGCGCCGGTCTCGTCGCCCGTTTCGCGCCATTCGACACGCCGTACCGCGCGCGCCAGGCGCATTTCCAGCGCGGCGCTGTGGTCGCCTGAAAAGTGCGCACCAATGCGCTGGCGCAGGTGGATGCTCTTCCCTATATAGAGAGGCAGGTCCTGGTCGCCGTAGAAGAGATAGACGCCGGGGCTGTCCGGCACGTCGTCCAGCGCCGTTTCCTCGAGGCCGGAGGGCAGGCTTGCCCGCTTGACCAGCGACCGGACGGCGGACTCGACCAGGTCGACGCTGTAGAGACCGTGGATCTTCTGCCAGAACTGCCAAAGCAGCTCGGCGTCGGCCAGTGCGCGGTGGCGTCCCTTGGGCTCCAGTCCGAAGCGGGCGATCAGCGCGTCCAGTCCGTGGCGCGTCATCGAAGGGAACAGCGAGCGGGAAAGGCGCAGCGTGCACAGCACATCGGCGCGGAAGGTAATGCCGGCGCGGCGGAATTCGTTCTTCAGGAAACCGTAGTCGAAGCGCGCGTTGTGCGCCACGAAGAGCTTGCCCTGCAGCCGCTCGGCCAGGTCCTCGGCCAGCGATTCGAAGCGCGGCTGGCCGTGCACCATGGCCTCGGTGATGCCGGTGAGCTGCTGGATAAAGGACGGGATGCCGACGCCGGGCTCGACCAGCGTATCCCACTCGACGATGCCGTCCGGCCCGACCTCCACCACGCCGATCTCGGTAATGCGGTCGCGGGTGGCGTCGGCGCCGGTCGTCTCCAGGTCAACGAAGACGATCGGACGGGATAGGGCGGCGGCGAGCGCCTGCGCATCCAGGTGACGGGGCAGGCCGTCCGGCTGATACGGCGGCTMGAGGGAGGCAAGGTCTTGCATCCAGGGATTCTAATGGATGGGGATGGGTGGGGAAGCCTGCGGGTGGTGGCCCGGATGGGTTCGAGACAGTCGCTGGCGACCGCATGCGCGTCCCGTTCATCAGCGCGTCACAAACGATTCGAAGGAATTTTCAGAAAAGGCTTGCCAGGACCGTGGGCGKGCCTTAATATTCGCTCCCTCGCAACACGAAGCGCGGCTGCAAAGCAGACGGGACAAGGGTTGCGGGGTGAACGGGTGAGGTTGGCGGTGCGAAGAGCGCGGCGAGCCGGAGCAAAAAAAGATTGCGAAACCTGTTGACGAAACGTAGAAAGTTCTTCATAATCTCGTTTCTCTGCTGCTGACAACAAAGCAGC
>NZ_JBFTLQ010000087.1:0-30481 GCF_056396525.1 Cupriavidus sp. 05T41 | reverse complement strand
GCGGCGCCGTCTTGCGCTCGATCAGCGATAACAGTTCCTGTCTTTCTTTCTTCGCCAACTTCACTGGCGTTGCATGGCGGCCTCGACTCATCCCGCCATGATATCCGAGGCGATTATTTATTCAAGCTATTTACGGGATGTTGTACTAGTGCCGGCAATTCATTCCTTCATTCTATCATTGGATAGAAATAAAGAATTTCACTTATCAATMGCCGCTGCTTACGATTCGCCCCAACGTCGGCGGTGTTGCCGCCCAAGGCCCGTACAAGGAGATAAGTGGAATGTTGAAACTGACAAACAAGGTTGCCCTGATCATGGGATGTGGCTCCGTGGCACAAGGCTGGGGCAATGGCAGGACCATGGCGGTTCTCATKGCCCGCCAGGGTGCCGCGTTCTTTGGCACCGACCTGAACCTGGAGAACGCGGAAGACACGCGCAAGCGCATCGAGGAAGAAGGAAACCGGGCAACGGTGGTGCGCTGCGATTCCACCAGGGCCGAAGACGTGGAGCGCGCGGTKAACGCCTGCCTTGAGCTGCACGGGCGCATCGACATCCTGGTCAACAACGTCGGCTTGTCGCAGCCTGGCGGTCCGGTAGACATGACGGAAGCCGTCTGGGATGCGCAGATCGAGGTGAACCTGAAGGGTGCGTTCCTCGCATGCAAGCATGTGCTGCCCGTCATGCGCAAGCAAGGCGCCGGCTCAGTCATCAACGTGTCTTCGGTTGCCGGCCTGCGCTACGTGGGCAAGCCCCAGGTCGCCTACGCCGCGGCCAAGGCTGCGCTGATCCAGTTCACKAAGACGACAGCCGTGATTCACGCTGCGGAGGGTATCCGCCTGAACTGCGTGGTGCCCGGCCTGATGCAAACGCCGCTGCTAGACAACCTGGTCCAGAAGTACGCACAGGGCGATCCGGCTGGCTTCCTCGCCCGCCGAAACAACCAGATCCCGATGAAACACATGGGCGATGCCTGGGACACGGCCCATGCCGCCCTCTTCCTGGCGGCCGATGAGAGCCGCTACGTCACGGGCACCGAGATCGTCATCGACGGCGGCCTGATCGCCAGCACGCCCTGATCCAKGCATCGACGTCCGGCCGGGCAAAGGCGCTTGCGGACGCAGGACAGACCAGACCAAAAAGACAGGAGACAAAGATGGCATCCCCCTACCGGCGGCTGTTCAAGGCCGCGGCATTCGCTGTATGCGCCTGCGCCAGTGCACTGGCTTCTGCGCAGGCGTACCCGCACCAGCCGATTCGGCTGATCGTGCCGTTCGCGGCCGGCGGCGCTGTCGACCAGACCGCGCGCATCATCAGCGTGGCGCTCGGCGAGAAGCTCGGGCAACCCATCGTGATCGAGAACAAGCCGGGGGCYGGTGGATCCATCGGCGCGGCGGAGACCGCCCGAGCCAAGCCCGATGGCTATACGCTGATGCTGGCGCTCGATACGCAAGCCGCCAACTACCAGATCATGAAAGGCCTGCGGTACKACACCTTCAAGTCGTTTGACTACCTCAACCTGCTGGTGACGACGCCGCAGATCCTKGTCACCCGGGGCGATCTCCCCGTGAAGAACCTGGAAGAGTTGATCTCGTACCTGAAAGCCCATCCGGGCACGACCTACGGCACCTCGGGGCTGGCATCCGCAGGGCACGTGAACAGCGCGCAGATGGCGTTGGCGCGCMGGCTCAAGACGACTCACGTTCCCTACAAGGGCGCGGCCCCGATGATCACAGACCTGCTGGGAGGACATATCGATTTCGCCTTCGCCGGCGTATCGGTGCTGCTCCCGCATATCCAGTCGGGCAAGGTCCGCGCCATCGCCGTGGGCTCGTCCAAGCGGTCTGCCCTGTTGCCGGGTATCCCCACGATKAGCGAGTCCATCCCGGGGCTGGAGTATCCCACGTGGGTCGGCCTGGTCGCCCCCAGCGGMCTGCCGGCGGAGACGCGGAACAAGATCGTGGCGGCCACCTCGGAAGTGATGCGCAACCCGGAACTCGCCAAGCGTTTCGCCCAGAACGKGTTCGACGTCGTGAACAGCACGCCCGAGGTATTCAAGGCGAGACTGGAAAAGGACGCCGGCACGCTTGAAGAACTGATCCGGCGCAAGGTGCTGTCCAGCGAACCCATCTGATCCTTGCGCGAACGCAGCCATGCCAAGGCGAGGCTACGTTCGCCGAACAACCTGCTACCAATATACCAATGATCGTTTCAGTMAATCCCTCCACGGGTGCGGAACTCGGCCGCTACCTGCTMGATCGCCCGGAAGATGTCGAGCGCAAGCTGCAAGGCGCGGCGCAGGCCCAACAGGCGTGGCGCACGCGGTCGGTGCGCGAGCGATGCGCGCTTCTGGCGGAAGTGGCCGCGGTGCTTCGCCGCAATCGGGCGCAGTATGCGGCCATGATCACCGCCGAGATGGGCAAGCCGCTCGCGGAAGCCGAGGCTGAAATTGACAAGTCGGCGATGACTTGCGACTTCTACGCCGAATCCGCGGCAGGCTTCCTGGCCGATGTCCAGATTCCCAGCAATGCGGCGGACAGCCGCGTGGTGTTCGACCCGCTGGGCGTGGTCCTGGCGGTGATGCCCTGGAATTACCCGTTCTGGCAGTTCATTCGCTTTGCCGCCCCMGCACTCGCCGCGGGAAACGCGGCCTTGCTCAAGCATGCCAACAACGTGCCGCAATGCGCGCTCGCGCTGGCGGAGGTCTTTCGGGAGGCGGGCGCGCATGACGGCCTGGTCTCCACCTTGATGATCGACGCGTCGGAGGTGGCCGGCGTCCTGGCTGACCCACGCGTCGCGGCGGTGACGCTTACCGGCTCGACGGCCGTTGGCAAGCTGGTCGCTGCCCAGGCCGGTAGCCTGATGAAGAAGCAGGTCCTGGAACTCGGCGGCTCCGACCCGTTCATCGTGCTGGCCGACGCGGACGTGGAGGCCGCCGCCAGGATGGCCGTGAAGGCGCGTTTCTCGAACACGGGCCAGAGCTGCATTTCTGCCAAGCGCTTCATCGTGGAAGACGCCGTCGCGGACCGCTTCGTTGCCGCCTTCTGCGCCGGCACGCGCTTGCTGGCGGTCGGTGACCCGATGGACCGCAGCACAACCGTGGGCCCCCTGGCCAGAGCCAATCTGCGCAGCGATCTGCATTCACAGGTGGAGCGCACTGTCAGCGCGGGCGCGGTGGTCGCGCTGGGCGGCCATCCGATCGACGGGCCAGGCTTCTTCTACGCGCCCACCATTCTGGACCGGGTCACACCGGGCATGGCCGCGGCAGTGGAGGAAACGTTCGGACCTGCCGCGGCCGTCATCCGGGTCGGCAGCGTTGACGAAGCAATTGCGGTGGCGAATGCCACCGAGTTTGGCCTGGGCGCGGCGCTGTGGACCGGCGATCTGGAGCGGGCCCACGCGCTGGCCCGGCGCATCGAGGCGGGCGCGGTATTCGTCAACGGCCTGGTTGCCTCCGATCCGCGATTGCCCTTCGGTGGCGTCAAGCAATCCGGCTACGGCCGCGAGCTCGGTGAGTTCGGCATCCGCGAGTTCACCAACATCAAGACGGTGTGGGTCGGCCCTGCCCACTGAACTTTTTCTTCATTTTCGAGGCTATGCCATGATCAAGACTGAATCCAATGCCGTGCTGCTGCAGTCCGACGCCATCAAGACACATGACCGCGGCGGCGGCGCCCGCACGACACCACTGGTAGGGAAGGGCGCGGGCGCCACGGCCTTCATCACTGGCTATACCGAGTTCGGCGGGGGCGCCGAGATTCCCTTTCATCATCACAATGCCGAGGAAAGCGTTGTGCTGATCGACGGCGAGGCCATCTTCGACATCGATGGGCAATCGATCCCCGTCAAGAAGGGCGATGCCACCTTCATTCCCCCGAACGTGCCGCATCGCTTCCGCAATGCGTCGGCGACGGCGCCCATGAAGATCCTGTGGATCTATGGCTCGACGGACGCGAGCCGCACCCTTGTGGAGACCGGCGAGACCCGCCCCATCGCCGCGGAGCACAACGGCTAGCGCGATTGCAGTTCCGCACAGGCGCCCTGCATCCCGGGCGCCTGCCTCCCGGGAAACACGCGCTGGCGTTCGATGGGAGCACACCGCCGGCCTGGACCACGGCGGAAGACAAGAACCGGAGACATCGTGAAATCCTCAACCTCTCGAAGCCTGGTGGCGGTGTATCTGCTGCTGTTCACCATGGCCTTGATCAACTACCTGGACCGTGTGGCGCTCTCTGTCGCCGCCAGGCCGATCGCGGCCGAGTTCCAGTTGAGCCCGGTCGAGATGGGCTATCTTTTCTCGTCATTCCTCTGGACCTACCTGCTCTGCCTGATACCGGCCGGCATCCTCGCTGACAAGTATGGGGCGAAAGGYGTCTGCGTGGGGGGCATGGGCGTCTGGTCGATTGCCACCGTGCTCACCGGGCTTGTGGGAAGCTTCCATGCGCTCTTCGCCACGCGTCTGGTCATGGGCGCGGGTGAAGCGACCAGCTATCCGTGCGCCAACAAGTTCATCCGCGAACAGGTGCCCACGCAGAACCGGGGCTTCGCCACCACCATCTTCAATAGCGGCGCGTACGCCGGTCCGGCAGTTGGCGCGCTCTTCATCGGCTGGCTGGTATCCGTCGTCAGTTGGCGCGTCGCATTCATGCTGGCAGGCGCCATCGGGCTCGTCTGGCTTGTGCCGTGGATGATCTGGTTCCGCAATTCCGCGCCGCAGGCCACTACTACCGCGGCGGCCCCGGCGATGGCAGCGACGCCAGACCCGGGCGTCGGCCTGAAGGGCCTGCTGAGGTCCACGAGCATGTGGGGCATCGCCGTGACGCAGGGTTGCGCGGTGTACACCCAGTACCTGTTCMTGACGTGGCTTCCCAGCTACTTGCAGGCAACCAAGGGCATGAACATCAAGGACGCCGCCATCTATACCGCATTGCCGTACGCTTGCGCAGTATTGTTTGGCATGCTGCTGGGCCGCATCAGCGATAAGCTCCTCAGGCCTGGCGAGGCTGAGACCGGGAAGCGCAGGCCCATGATCGGCGCCATGTTGCTGTGCTCTTCCGTTATTCTTGCGGCACCGTTCGTGAGCAATATCTGGGTCATCGTACTGCTGCTGGCCGTGTCCCTGACCGGCATCGCGACGGCGATCTCGCTGAACATGGCACTTGCCAACGACCTGCTCGACCATGCTGCGGATGCCGGCAAAGCCAACAGCATCGCCATCGCCGGCGGAAACGTGTTCGGTATCCTGGCGCCCATCGTGACCGGCTACCTGGTTGCCGCAACCGATTCGTACAACTATGCCTTCGCCGCGGCCGGGGTGTTGCTGCTGGTCGGGGCGCTGGTATCGCAAGTTGCCACGCGCAGGCGCATCGGTGAGGCGCGGTGCGCGGATGCGCGGGCCGGCCGTGAGGCGGGAGCACGCGTGTTCCATGGATAGCATGTAGGAGAAACGTGATGTTCTTTGCTCCCCCCCCGATAACCGAGGCTACACCGTTCGCGCGTCTTCCCGAGGCACCGTCCAGCCCTGGAATGGCCGCAGCCTGGGAAGGTAGCCAGCCGCACGGCATTCCAACCCGGTCTTTGCTGGAAGGCCCGAGCTTCGACAACGATGGCAACCTGTACTGCGTGGACGCGCCGAATGGGCGCATCGTCCGCTTCTCGCCTTCTGCCGAATGCGAGACCATCGTGCAGTACGACGGCTGGCCCAACGGGCTGGCGCTGGGCCGGGACGGACTTGCCTATATCGCCGACTACAAACACGGCATCATGGTGCTCGACCTCGAGACGAGGGTCGTGAGTCCACTGCTGGAGCGACACTATGCCGAGCGCTTCAGGGCAGTCAACGACTTGTTCTTCGCGGCCAACGGCGACCTTTACTTCACTGACCAGGGCCTGTCGGGCTATCAAGACCCGAGTGGGCGCTTGTTCCGGTACAGCCGGCAAGGGCGGCTTGAATGCGTGCTGGAGCGCATCCMCAGCCCAAATGGGCTGGTGATGAACCTGGATGAATCCGTCCTCTTCCTTGCGGTCACGCGTGCGAACGCCGTGTGGAGGGTGCCGTTCATGCGCGATGGCACGGTAAGCAAGGTCGGGACCTTCGTGCAGCTTTCTGGCGGCACGGGACCCGACGGCCTCGCGCTGGACGAGCAGGGCCGTCTGGCCATCGCGCATACCGGCATGGGCTCGGTCTGGGTGGTCGACGCGCGGGGCGAGCCGGTGCACCGCATCACGTCGGCGGTGGGAGACCACACGACCAACGTTGCCTACGGTGGCGAGGGAAACCGCACGCTCTTCATTACGGAATCGAGTTCCGGCACCGTGCTGAAGGCGGAGCTGGATGTGCCCGGGAAGCGGATGTTCTGCCAGTGATCCGCCGGCGAAATGATCACCGGAGCATACAACCCGGGACAGCAAAGTACGGCATCGATGCCCCAGGGCTGACGGCCACGCGCTAACAGCAGCAGGCGGGGCCTGTCGTCGGTGGGCAATCAGGACAGGTTGAAGGGAAGCTGGCGCAGCGGCTTGCCGGTGAGGCGGGCAATGGCGTTGGCAAACGCCGGCGCCAACGGCGGCAGGCCAGGCTCGCCCATGCCCGTCGGTGGATCCGCACTGGGCACGATGTGGACGTCGAATGCGGGGGCATCGGTAATGCGCGCCACTGTGAAGTCGCCAAAGTTGCTTTGCTCGACGACACCGTCCTTCAGCGTGATGGCCGAGCCCGCCAGGCACATCGACAGCCCCATKACTGCCGCGCCCTGCACCTGTGCTTCCACGGTGCGAGGATTCACCACCAGATTGCAATGCACGCCGGCTGTGACGCGATGCAGTTGGGGGCGACCCTCCTTAACGGAGGCCTCTACGACATAGGCCACCACGGAATCGAATGACTCGTGCACCGCGACCCCCCAGGCGCGGCCGGCGGGTAGCTTCTTCTTGCCGTAGCCGCTCTTGTCCACCGCCAGTTGCAACGCCGCGCGATGGCGCGGATGCTTGTCGCCGAACAGGCGCATGCGGTAAGCCACCGGGTCTTGCTTGGTGGCGCGCGCAATCTCGTCGAGCAGTGTCTCCATGACGTAAGCAGTGTGGGTGGAACCGACACTGCGCCACCATAGCACCGGCACGTTGGGCGTGGGGTGATGCACGGTCAGGCGCATCGGTAGCGGGTAGGGATCGCGCATGCCCTCCGTGGCCGTGGCGTCGATGCCGTTCTTGACCTGGAATTCCCCGAACACCGTGCCCGAGGTAATGGACTGGCCAACGATGACATGATCMCAGGCCAGCACCTTGCCTTGCTGGTCGAAGCCGATGCGCGCGCGATGCAGGTGCATCGGGCGGTAATACCCGCCCTTGATGTCGTCCTCGCGGCTCCATAKCATGCGAATCGGTGCCTTCATGCCGGCGGTGCGCRCAGCCTTGGCGATCGCACAGGCCTCGACCACGTAGTCGCTCGTGCTCGCGAAGCGCMGGMCAAAGCCKCCGCCCGCCATCTGTACATGGATCTTCAATTGCTCGGGCTTGAGGCCAAGTGCGCGCGCGGCAGCGGCACCGTCCAGTCCAGGGCACTGGGAGCCGACCCACAGTTCGGCGCGCTCGTCGGACAGCTGGACGGTGCAGTTCAGTGGTTCCATCGGCGCGTGCGCCAGGTAGGGGAACACGAATTCCGCGTCCAGCTGGCGCGGCGCGGTGGCCAGCGGCGTCATGTCCGCGTCGAACTGACGCCGGCCGGGCTGCGCCGCCAACTCGCGGTACTGGGCCAGCAACCGTTCGCTGTCAGCCTTTTCGACCGCGCTCGTGTTCCATTGAAGCTTCAGCGCGTCGCGCCCTTGCCTGGCCGCCCAGTAGCCGTCGGCGAGCACGGCCACGCCTTCGCCACCACGGTCCCCCGGCACGCGCAGCACGGCCTTGACACCATTGATGGCTCGTGCGGCGGTGTCGTCTACCGCGGTCAGTCGCGCGCCAAACACAGGGGGATGTGCCACCACGGCCGTGAGCTGACCGGGCAGGCGTGTGTCGATGCCGAAGTCCTGGCGCCCGCTGCTCTTGGCACGCGCATCGATGCGCGTGGTGGGCGTGCCTATGATACGAAAGTCCTTCGGGTCCTTCAGCGTGACCTTCTCCGGCACCGGCAACGCCATGGCGGCTTCGGCCAGTTCGCCGTAGGTCAGCGTACGGCCACCCGGATCCAGCACCAAACCTGCGCGGGTGCGCAGCGTGGCCACGTCCACGTTCCAGCGCGCCGCCGCCGCCGACAGCAGCATCGCGCGGGCACGGGCACCAAGCTCGCGGTACTGCGTGAAGCTGTTCTTGACCGAATGCGAACCGCCGGTGAGATGAATGCCGAACAGCGGGTCGACGTAGGCAGCGTCGTTCGAGCCGTGCCGGCTGCGCACCAGGCTCCAGTCCGCGTCGAGCTCCTCGGCCAGGATCATCGGCAAGGCAGTCTGCACGCCTTGGCCGAACTCCAGCCGGTTGACKGTCACGGTGACCTCGCCGCTGGGAGCGATCTGCACAAACGCCAATGGCTGCTGCGTCGGCTTCAGGGCGCTCGCAGCACCACCGGCATTGACGGCCTGTGCGATGGCCAGATGCGGAAATGCACCAAGCACCAGGCCGAGGGAGCCGGCCAGCTTCAGGAAGCTGCGGCGCGGCAGCATGGTGGGTTCGTCGCTCTGGCTCCGCGCCAGCAGCCGCTGTAGATTGCGCGGCATTTCGCCGTGATCGAGACTGGGAAACATGGCGGATCCTTCAGGCAAGGGCCTTGGCGGCATCGGCCACTGCGGCGCGAATGCGGGGATAGGTACCACAGCGGCAGATGTTTCCCGCCATGGCGGCGTCGATCTCGGCAGCGCTGGGTTGCTTGCCGCGAGGCAGGGATTTGAGGAAGGCAGTAGCGCTCATGACCTGGCCGCTTTGGCAGTAACCGCATTGCGCCACGTCGTGTTTGACCCAGGCCGCATAAACTACGGTTCCGACCCGGTCGCTGCCATCGGTCGCAGCTTCGATGGTGACGATGGTCTTGCCCTCGGCAGCAGAGACCGGAGTGACGCACGAGCGAATGGCCTGGCCGTCCAGATGCACGGTGCAGGCGCCGCATAGGGCAGCGCCGCAGCCGAACTTGGTGCCGGTCATGCCAAGGGAGTCGCGCAGCGCCCAGAGAATGGGCGTGCCGGGATCGACATCGATCGTATGCTTACGGCCGTTAACGTTGAGGGTGCTCATCGGGGAGGGTTCTCCGTAGGTGGTGGTCAGGGTACGAGTGCCGCGAATCGCCTGGCCTCAGCCCGCCCAGCTCTGCAGCCAGAAGGCGTACGGCGTTGGCAGCACCGACGCTGCCTGCTCGACCTTGAGGTCCCGCGCCGCCTGGAACGGCCAGTGCGGATTCGCCAGCAATGTACGGCCGAACAGCGCAAGGTCGAGCTGCCCCTCGCGAATCAGGGCGTCTGCCGCCGACGCACTCGTGATCTGCCAGCTGGTCGCAACCGGCAGCCCGGTTTGCGCGCGAATCCGTCGCGCGTAGGGAACGAGGAAGTTGGGTCCCCATGGGACTTGTTCGTCCGCGGTGGACAGTGCCAGTCCGACGTCGACGAGATCCAGGCCGGCATCCTTCAGCCATTTCAGGACCTGAACGGACTCCGCGAGTGTCTCGTCTTCCCGGCCGTTGAATTCCACGACACCCAGGCGTGCCGTCAGCGGCAGGCTATTCGGCCATACCTCTCTCACTGCGGCGACCGTCTCGATCAGGAAGCGAGCGCGATTTTCAAGGCAGCCGCCGTACTGGTCGTCCCTCGCATTGGTGAGAGCGGACAGGAAATTCYGTGCGAGGAAGCCATGGGCAAAATGAAGCTCGAGCCACTGGAATCCCGCTTGCAGGGCACGAGCGGCGGCATCCACGAAATGCTGTTGCGTGCGCCGGATTTCATCCAGGCTCAATTCGCGCGGCATATGTGGGTTTGCGGGCATGAACGGCAGCGCGCTCGGCGCCACCGGCTGCCACGCGCGCCGATCGTTCCTGTCCAGTGGGGCACCGCCGTCCCAAGGGGGCGTGCAGCCGGCCTTGCGACCGGCGTGACCGATCTGGATGCCCGCGACGGCGCCGGCGGCCCTGATGGCCTTCGCCACAGCGGCAAGGCCCGCAATGTGCGAGTCACTCCAGAGACCCACGTCGCCGGGCGTAATACGTCCCTCGGGCGACACGGCGGTCGCTT
The DNA here is from genome assembly GCF_056396525.1 of Cupriavidus sp. 05T41. Classification (NCBI taxonomy): domain Bacteria; kingdom Pseudomonadati; phylum Pseudomonadota; class Betaproteobacteria; order Burkholderiales; family Burkholderiaceae; genus Cupriavidus; species Cupriavidus sp. 05T41. Next base: position 20,282 of record NZ_JBFTLQ010000087.1, on the reverse strand, counting down.
CAACGATGACGAGCCCGGCGCCACCGCGCGCCAGCATAGCGTAGTGGCTCTGATGCCAGTCGCTAAGTTGCCCGTTCTCGGCCATGTACTGGCACATGGGAGAGACGACGATACGATTTCGAAGGGTGACGCCCCTCAATGAGTAGGGGGAAAAGAGGGAGGACATCTGGCAAGCCCATGGAAAGTGGCGATGGGGCCCAGTTTGCGGGAAGGTGCCCGAAAACTGTTTGCCAATTCCGCCCCCATTCTTGCCCAATCCGACGATTGCATGCCCGTCACGCCCGTTCTGGCTTCGGCCCGGTGATAGACTTCACGCAGCAAAAAGAGGGCGGAGCAGGAGCATGAACGCGCGTRAAAAGACTGGAAATCCTGGCAAGGCTGCGGCCATCGACACCCTCGCCGAGGCAATCGGTCGAATTGCCCAAAATGACGGCGACCACTTCACCGGCGTTTCGGGCCTGACGCTTCACCGCAGGAGCGCCAGCGCAGCCCCGATGCCATGCATCTACGGGTTTGGGTTAGGGGTGGTCGCTCAGGGTGGCAAGCAGGTCATGCTTGGCAACGAGGTGTTCAACTACGCCGCCGGACAATCCCTGCTGACGACGATCGACGTGCCTGTTGTGTCGAACGTCACGGTCGCGACGCCGGCCAAGCCGTTCCTTGGCCTGATGCTGGCGCTTGACCCGCGCATCGTCATGGAACTGGCCGCAGATATGGAAGGGATCAAACCTCGGAAGCAGAGTCCGAATCTCGCAATTTCCGTCAGTGACCTTGAGCCGCCCGTCCTGGACGCATTGATCCGGCTCGTACGCCTGCTCGACGAGCCGGAACTCATACCTCACGTCGCCGCATTGATTCAGCAGGAAATCGCCATTCGCCTGCTGGCGGGGGCCAATGGGCCGCTGCTTCGAAAGTTCGCGGCCACCGGCTCGCCAAGTGAGCAGATTGCCGGGGCAGTGGCCTGGCTCAAGCTGAATTTTGCACAATCGTTCCAGGTGGAGGAACTCGCTGCCAATGCACACATGAGCCCGTCGACATTCCGGCAGCACTTTCGCGCGATTACGGGGACCAGCCCGCTGCAGTACCAGAAACAGCTGCGCCTCCAGGAAGCACGTCAATTGATGCTGAGCCAGAACCTCGACGCGGGAACGGCAAGTCTGCGCGTCGGGTATGAAAGCGCATCACAGTTCAGCCGGGAATATGCCCGGCTTTTCGGTGCTCCCCCTTTGCGGGATATCCAACGAATGCGCGTTAGCTGAAAGCCAGTCGCAGGTTTTCTACGCCAATGTTCTGGCGCAACGAGTCCAGCCATGTAAGGCGTGGGACGATTGAAGCAGGCMTGCGTCGTTCGCCMTTGCCGTACGCGCTGAATCGTGTTCGCGTGGTCCCGTTGGGACGCGGACAAGCCYCACGTCTTGCTGGTCCACCCGATCTGGTCGCTTCTGCGTTGCCCGATTAGGTCACCCGGGTTGGTTTCACGAGCACGTTGCATACCGGCCAGGATCTCGAAGGCATCGCTCTTGCAGAAGCGAGCCTCGCGAGCCAGGCGCGGCGACAGCGGGGACAGATCGTCGAAGTCCTTGGCGCTCAGCGCGCTTCCCCTTCCGTACCGGGATGTCTTGCGTTGCGTTGATCGCGACGGGTTKCGCCGCCTTGACGACGCGTTGGTTGGTKAACGAAAGCGGGGTCGTTACKCAGGCTTCATTGCTCCCACATTTGCCAGCCACGCTGAAGGATCCGCTGGCATCGCCGCGGCGTGACKCAGGATGAAGTCACGAAAGGCCCGTGCAGGAGCCCGCGGCGCCAGTGCGCAGTTCCACACCATGACAACCGGCTCTACCTGGCTTGCCAGCTTGAACGGAAGCACACGGGCCATATTCGCCGCCGCCAACTGGGCGGCGATGCGCTCGGGATACACAGCCAGGAAGTGCGCGGCCTGCAGTAGATTGACCGTCATGGTTACGTCGCTGGTTCGGATGCCGCGCTGCGGTGGCGGCATCTCCAGGGCGCGGAAAGCGGTGTGCAGGTGATGCAGCATGCGTGCCCCCTGAGCGGGGATGCACCATTGCTGATCGACCAGATCCTGCGCGGTGATGTGACGCTGCCGCAGCAGTGGATGCGTCATGCTGGCCACGATGACCAGTTTCTRTCCCGGAATGATGGGCGCGTAGAGCAGATCCTTGCGCTCAAGGCGCGGATCTTCGTAGGCAAACAACAGATCGAGTTCGCCCTCGTCGACCTGGTTGATGAGCTCGATGATCCCGCCATCGATCACGCTGATGTCGACCCCCGGATTGCCTTCATGGAACGCGCAGATCAACTGCGCCAGGAGGGGCTGGACCGATGTGGTCCGGTAGGCCATGCTCATCTGACCCCGCGTGCCCTCGCGCACCGCTTGCAGGGACTCGGCCAGGCGGCTCAGCTGCGCCGTTACCAATGCCGCGCCCTCGATCATCTCCTGGCCGATCTCGGTGGCTCGCATGCCGCGGCGTCCGCGCTCGAACAAGGGCATGCCGACGATGGCCTCCACTTCCGCCAATGTCTTCGACACCGCTGCCGGGCTGATATKGAAGCGTGCCGMCACTTCGGCGGCACTTTGCAGTTCGTCGAGTGCAAGGATGACGCGCAGATGCCGGAACTTGAGGCGGGCGAGGAGGGCATGAACGGGATGGACGGCGGACGGCATTGGGCAAACTCACGGGGGGCGAACTACAAGGATCTAGTATTAACCAAATGCTCAACAACTCTCAAGTTTAATTCGCTTTTGGTTGATGATGGACTTCTCTATAGTGGTCCCGGGCTGCCCCATGAGCACGCCCCTTCCCGTACTGGCTGGCCATGCAGCGCTGCCGTTTATGCGACACCGGGAAGCACAAGACCCAAGGTCAGGAGACGAGTACATGAGCATATTTAGTGCAGCAGCCAGGGCGGCCATATTCGGCTTCAGCCTTGCCACCGCAAGTTTTGCAGCCGGTGCAGCCTGGCCGGAGCGTCCACTGCGACTGGTTGTGCCGTTCCCTGCAGGCGGGTCCTACGACATCATCGCGCGAACGCTGTCCCGGAAGCTGGAGAAGAGGCTGGGGCAGCCGGTCGTGGTCGAGAACATCGCGGGCGGCGCCACCGTGCCCGGCGTTATGTCAGCTCTGAAGGACAAGCCGGAAGGCTATACCCTGCTGCTCGCCAGCGATGGCTCGCTCAACATCAACCCGCACGTCATCAAGGGCCTGCGCTACAACCCCGATACCGAGCTCACGCCCGTCACCATTCTGACCACGGTGCCGCACTGGATCGTTGCCCGCTCCGACCGCAAGGAACGGAACCTGGCGGACTTGAAAGCCTATATCCAAGGCAACCCCGGGAAGGTCTCGATCAGCATCAATACCGTGGCCGGTGCGGCCCACTTGGCGCTGGCCAACTGGAAGCAGCGCAATGGCCTGGACTTTGCCATCGTCCCCTATCGCGGGTCGCCGCCGGCAATGGCAGATCTCATCGGCGGCCAGACCGACGCGCACGTCGACGTGATCGGCTCTTCGGTGGCCTACGTCACCGACGGCAAGGTCAAGCCCCTGGCAACCCTGCAGAGCCACGCCGTCGCCCAGTTCCCGAAGCTCGAGACGCAAAAGGCCGATAGCCCGGATGGGCTGTTGGTGAGCGCCAATCTGGCGCTGGTGGTGCGGACAGGTACGCCCCAGCCAATCATCGAGCGGCTGTACAAGGAAGTGAATAGCAGCGTGGAAGAGCCTGACTTCCTCGCACGCCTGCAGTCGCTCGCTTACGAACCCGTGCTGACCCCGCCCGCGCAGGCCCGTAAATTTCTCCAGGCCGAGTCCGCCCGCTATGGCGCGATCGCCAAGGCAGTCAACCTGGATGCGAACTGAAGCCATGCACACCAAGGATAAGAAGATGCGCTTTGTCATTGCCCTGATGCGGCATGAAACCAATACGTTCTCGCCGATCGCGACGCCGCTCTCGTCATTCTGCCGCGGCACCGGCGTGGATGGGCCGACCTCCGGCGAGGCAGCCATCCGGGCCTGCGAAGGCACCAACAATGCCGCCGCGGCCTTTATCGACATGGTGCGCAGCCAGGGCGACGAGTTCGTCATGCCGCTGCTGGCCAACGCGGTGCCAAGCGGCATCGTGACCGCCGAGGCGTTTGAATCGATGACGGCATCCATCGTGGCGGCGGTGCGCGAAGGATGCGACGCCGTCATGCTCGACCTGCACGGCGCGATGGTGGCGCAGGGCTATCCCGATGCCGAGGGCGAACTGCTCAGGCGCATCCGTGCCGTGGCGCCGGACGTGCCCATTGCTGTGGCGCTGGATTTCCACGCCAACTTCAGCGAAGCGCTGGTGGGCAATGCAACGGCCATCGCCGGCTACTGCACCTATCCCCACGTCGACGTGTACGACACCGGCACGCGTGCCGCGCGCACGCTGATGGCCGCGCTGCGCGGCGAGGCCACGCCGGTCATCCTGTCGCGCACCTTGCCGATGCTCACGCATATGCTGCGGCAGACCCCGCAGGACCAGCCCATGAAAGACATCATGGACCGCGCCATGGCGGCGGAGCGCGATGGCGAAGTGCTCAATGCCTCGGTGTTTGGCGGATTTCCGCTCGCCGATATCCCGCACGTTGGCCTGACCGTGGTGATCGTGGCAGATGCCGGGCGCGAGCATGCCGCGCGCCAGTTGCTGGACGAACTGACGGCAATGGCCTGGGCACGCCGCGCCGATTTTGTCTTCCCGGTCGAGCCGATGGCGGAGTCGGTAGCGCGCGCCAAGACGCTCGACGGCGGCCCCGTGGTACTGGTKGACCATGGCGACAACTGCGGCGCCGGCGGCCCTACCGACCAGATGAGCGTGCTGGCCGAAGTGATGCGCCAGGGCCTCGACGATGTCGTGGCCGGCCCGTTCTGGGATCCGGCCGCGGTGGCGCGGATGATCGAGGCTGGCGTCGGCCAGCAGATTACGCTCGCGGTGGGCGGGCGGACCGACATGCCCGCGTTGCAACTCAAAGGCCAGCCCCTGATGCTGACCGGGCGGGTGAAGTGCATTACCGATGGCAACTACCAGGTGACCGGACCGATGTTTACCGGCGTGCGGCTCAGTCTTGGCCGTGTGGCCGTACTCGACGTGGACGGTGTGCTGGTGATGGTCTGCGAGAAGCCGCAGGAGCCATTCGACACCGGCGTGTTCACGCATGCAGGCATCGACCTGGCGCGCAAAAAGTACATCCTGATCAAGTCGCGCCAGCATTTCCGCGCGGGGTTCGGTCCGATTGCCCGGCATGTCGTGTTGGTAGCCGGACCGGGGGTGTGCAGTTCGGACTACAGCCTGTTTCCATTCAAGAACCTCCGGCGGCCGATTTATCCGCTGGAACCGGACACCACGCTGGACCTGGCCGCGGCGTAAGCCGGCACGAAAACTGAGGACTCAGACATGCACAATCGCTTCTTCTTACGCAAGCTGGCCGCCGCCTTCATCGCCGCCGTTGCCGCGGCGAGCGTACCGGCCACGGCCGTTGCCGCCGGCGCCGACACTCCCACCCGCATCGTCGTTGGCTTTGCAGCGGGCGGCGCACTGGACGTTTTCGCGCGCACCCTCGCGGAGAAGCTGCGCGTCTCACTTGGCGAAACCATTCTGGTCGAGAACCGGCCCGGGGCTTCAACCCGGCTCGCGCTCGAATCGGTGAAGCGGTCCGCGCCGGATGGGAAAACCATCCTTATCTCGCCCGCGCCACCGTTCACTATCTTCCCATTGACCTACAAGCGGCTGCCGTACGATCCCGACAAGGATCTGGTGCCTGTTGCTTATCTGGCGGACGTGCCCCTGGTCGCTTCGGCCAGCGTCAACCAGCCTYACAAGACGATGTCGGAATATATCGCATGGGTGAAGCGCAATCCGACCTCCACCGGGTTCGGGCTGGTCACACTGGGTGGCACCGTGCACTTCGGCGTGCTCACGCTGCGCAAGGCCATTGATGTGCCGCTGACACCAACGGCCTACCGTGGCGCGGCGATGATGTTGACGGACGAGATCGGGGGCACGCTGCCTATAGGCGTCGATGCGATAGGGGGCCAGATGGAGCTGCATCGAGCGGGAAAGATCCGCTTTCTCGGCGTGACAGGCACTAAGCGCTCAACCTTGCTTCCCGGTGTACCGACGCTGCGCGAAGCCGGCATACCGGGCTTCGATATGGCATCGGGCTGGTATTCCGCGTTCGTCCCTGCGGGCACCCCTGCCGCGACTGTTGCGCGTCTTGAGAAGGCACTGCTGGATGCTGTGAAGGATCCTGAGGTGCGCGCGAAGATGGCGGCTCTTGGCATGGAGATGGCAGGTCAGCCTGGCGCGGAAGCCCACAAGACGATCCTTGCACAACGGGCGCAATGGAAGCCCATTGTCGATGCCTCTGGATTTACGGCCGACGACTGACGCCAAAACGGCATGACCACGGTATCTGCCATGCCGCTTAACGCCGCGACGATGGGCGAAGAACGCTAATCCTCCACGTCGTCCATTTGGCAGTCGGGCGAATGCCATCGCAGCGCGGCTTATGCGTGTAGCTCGGCGACTATGCGTTCCGCGAGAAAATCGCAGGGTGGCCGGTTCGACGTGACACTCCGCGCAAGTACGATCTCGAGCGTGCCAATCTCAGGCAGACCCTGCGCTGGCCCGAGCAGCGTAAAGTCAGGCGGCACTGCACACCGCGCCAGTGGGGTGATGGCGAGACCGGCTCGGGCCATGGTTAGCAGGCCCAGCAGACTCGGGCTCTCATATGATGTTCGATACGCAATCTTTTCGCGCTCAAGGCTCCGAATCGCCTTCTCGCGTGCGACGCTTCCAGGCAGAAACACAGCAATGGGTAGCGGCCGCTCTCGCCAGATTTCAGTGGAGCCCGGGGCGGCTGCCCACACCATCGGTTCATGCCGCAAGAACTCGCCGGTCAGCCCTTTGACACGCGTCGCGCAGACGAGATCCACTGTGCCGTCTCGCAGCATCGGCGCTAGCGCGACGCTGGGCAGCCCGATCACCTGGATTTCGACCTTGGGATAGCTGGCCGAGAACTTCTTGAGAATCGGTGGGAACAGCGACGACGCGTAATCGTCAGGTACGCCGATCACCACGCGGCCAGTGACGTCCGGTCGCACGACCGCGGCCCACGCCTCATCGCGTAGTGCAATGATCCGGCGCGCGTACGCCAGAAGCACCTCTCCGTCCTGCGTCGGAATCACGCTGCGCGGCTTGCGTACGAAGAGCGCTTTGCCAAGGGCCAATTCCAGCGTTTTGATCTGCATGCTCACCGCCGACTGCGAGCGATGCACGAGTTCGCCAGCTCGGCTGATCGTGCCTGTGTCTGCAACGGCGATGATCATGGTGAGAACGTCGACGTCGAGGGCATTCCTCTCGGTGCTCATGTTTATTCTTCCGTGGAGAGATATCAGAAAATCTKAACGATTCCATCAATATTATGCGATTTTCTTTTTGGGTGCGGTGCAGCAAAGTCTGCGAAACGGAGTTAGACATGAATGCACGAGCGCCCCTGACTACGCTGGCTCTTGCCGGCGCCTGGCCACAACCCTCTTTTGTTTCCACTGCCTCCGGCACCTCCGTTCCATACGTGGAAGCTGGGAGCGGCGAGCCAATGGTATTCGTGCACGGGTCGCTGTGCGACTACCGCTATTGGGACCCGCAGCTCGCTTCGCTCTCGAAGAACTTCCACTGCTTCGCTCCGAGCCTGGGCCACTATTGGCCGGAAACCAACGCATTCGGACGCGGCGACTTCAGTTGGGAGGCGCACGTCGCTGAAATTGCGGAGTTCATCGAGGCGCTGGGTCTCGGGCCGGTCCATCTGGTCGGCCACTCGCGTGGCGGCTGCATCGCGTTTCATCTGGCGCGCGAATACCCTCACGTGGTGAAGACGCTCACGCTCGCTGATCCAGGCGGCCCGTTGCAGGCAACGCCGCAAGCAGAAGCCGCCAAATTGCCGCCGGCCACCCATGCGTTGCGAGCGAAGGCCGCAGAACTGATTGAGCAAGGCGAATTCGATGCCGGTCTGAATCTGTTTGTAGACTCGGTAACCATGCCTGGTTTCTGGAGCAAGAGTTCCCAGAGCTTCCGCAGCATGGCGCTCGATAATGCGCTCACACTGCCGAAGCAGCTGCTTGACCCGTTGCCCGCCTACACACGTGAAGCCGCCCGTGAAATCCAGTGTCGAACGTTGCTGATCGATGGGCAAAAGAGTCCGCGAATGTTCCGTAGCACGGTCGAGAAGCTTCAAGAATGGATCGGGCGCGCTGAGCGTCAGACAATTGCCGGAGCCTCTCACGGCATGAATATTGCCAACCCAGGCGCGTTCAATCGGGCGGTTGCCAAGTTGGCTAGCTAGCGGGGCCTTGTGTCCAGGGCACACATGGGATTCTCTCGCCTGAGGGGGGCGGCCTGTTGCGGGGCAAACAGTCTGGCGAGAACTGGAGCGGCAAGGCTTTGACGTGACCTACCTGGAGGTCGGCCCCGACGGCCTTATCGACTTCGACACGCCCGCAGCGTGCTGCGCCCCGATAGCATCGTCTCGGTGGTGATGGTGAACAACGAGATCGGCGTGATCCAGCCGATCGCCGAAAGCGCCTCAGCCGTCCTACCCTCGCAGCAAAACGCAATTAATCGCCTGAGCGGAGGACAAGACACGTTCAGTGTCGACCGGAATCGCCTCGATGGAGCAGGTCTCGGAACATCAAATCTCATTTTTTGCCTACGCTAACAGTAGCGTAGGCTTGCAGGATGCCGCTTGGGCGGTTCTGGAGAAGCCGGCTGCCGCGCACCCGCGGGCTCGCACGCGGGTGAGGATTCCACGCCATATCCGGTACTTGTCGTCCGGGTTGATGGCGAGATCCTCGCCTGCACCCGTCCGTAGATGTAGCTCTGCAAACAGTTCTGGTCGGCAATCCGGAACAGATCGAAATTCCACTCTTGCGCTTAAGCGACGAAAATGCTGGCCGCTTCTGGCCGTAATGGTTCCGAGGGCAGCGACCGAACCCTGCTGTATTTCGGTTGTCTGACCCTGTTCGTCGCTTTGGCAACGCCCGCCGGTTACCTGGTTGATATACAGACGTCGTACATACTCAAGAACCAGTTGCATGCGACGGCGACGCAGATCGCGACATTCCGGCTGGTTACGGGCATCCCAGTCTACCTTGCGTTCGCTTTTGGCCTCGCGCGCGACCTATGGAACCCGCTGGGATTGCGGGATCGCGGCTTCTTCCTGATCTTCGCTCCGGTGACCGCGGTGGCATTCATCTGGATGGCGTTTGCAGGTTTCTCATACKCGGGACTGGTCGCCGGGATGCTGCTGGCAATGCTGTCGTCCCGATTTGTCGCCGCGGCCTATCAGGGGTTAATCGCGCTAGTGGGCCAGGAGAAAAGCATGTCCGGGCGCCTGAGCGCTCTGTTGAATGTGGCCGGCTCCGTCCCGGTCGTTGCGGGAGCATTTGCTTCCGTATACGTCTCCGATCATTTTGCCGTGAAAGAGGCTTTCTTCCTGGTGGCGGCGGTCAATCTACTGGTTGCCGCATTGGGGCTMTGGAAGCCCATTTCCGTCTTCGGCCATGCCTACGAGAAGCCGCAAGCCAGGGGCGCAGATCTCGTTGGGAATGCCAGGCGGCTGGTGAGGCATAAGGCCGTTTATCCAGCGGTTCTCATCTGCTTTCTGTGGAACTTTGCGCCAGGAGCGGCCACGCCGCTTCAGTTCTATCTGACCAATGAGCTGCATGCAGCGGATTCCGTTTACTCGTACTACAACGGGATTTTTGCCGCCGCCTTCATCCCGACATTTTTGCTGTATGGTTTTCTGTGCAAGAAAGTGGCGCTGAACAAGCTGCTGTGGTGGGGCACGATCKTCGCAGTGCCGCAGATGATTCCGCTGGCATTCATTCACTCAGCMAATCTCGCGCTTGTATTGGCGGCACCGATAGGACTCATGGGCGGTGTAGCCACGGCAGCATACTTCGATCTCGCGATGCGATCCTGTCCGCCAGGCTTGCAAGGAACCTTGATGATGCTGGTCGATGGCGTTCTCGCGCTCTCGGCCCGTGCCGGCGATCTGTTGGGTTCATGGATCTATAACAGCAGCCCAACGCACGGTTTCACATACTGTGTGATCGCGACGACCGTAGTGTACGCACTGATCCTGCCTTTGATCCCGCTGGCGCCGAGAGCATTGATTGCTACCAGGGATGGCGAGCCAAATCCGGAGGTGGAGGCCGAGGTGCTAAACGAGGTCCGGGAGACTGTCGACCAAGCGCACTCGCGAACGCGAGTTCCTGGGCGAGATGGTTAGATGAAGGCATGGTGCGGCTTCCGGATGAGACCACTATCCTTCGCTTCCGGCATCTTCTGGAAACGCACGATCTKAGCAACAAGATGTTTTCCGTAGTCAGCGATCTCCTCCGCGCGAAAGGCTTGATGCTGAAGACTGGCACGGCAGTGKATGCGACGTTTGCCTCGGCGCCCGGTTCCACCAAGAACGCAGGGGGCGAGCGTGACCCGGAAATGCACTCCCCTGAGCAGGGGCACGTGCAAATCCAGCATCGGATGTGACGCGCAACTTGAGGATAGGCGTTGCATCTGAGCACACGTCCGCGGCGGGCTGTCGGGATTTTTGTATGCCAACGTAGTGGCGCGCGCGGCCGATACGAACCAATACATTAAGAGCCTCTGTCCGCTACAGCCGGGATACATATCCATCCTTCAATGCTGCATATGCAACAGATACCCGCCGCCTTGGTTGGGGCGCTTGCAGACCCTAGAGCAAAAGGTAGACGACATGACAACGAAATCCACAGTTCGCAGCGCGCTCCGATTCGCGGCTGCCGCAGGTGCGGCAGGGCTGGCTGCCACGCTACTCATTGGCACCGCGCACGCGGCGGCGCCGCAACCCGCAATACCGGAGATTGGCTTCGTCCAGGTCAACMCCKATATCAAGCTGAGGCGCCTGGTCGTACACAATGCCGCCGCCAGTGGCACCGTGCTGTTCCTGCATGGATTCCCCGAGACGCTGTACGCGTGGAAAGACATCGCGTCCTCCCTGGCCCAGAACTATGAAGTTCACGCGTTCGACTGGCCCGGCTATGGCGAGTCGTCTCGTCCCGCCGCCGACAAGTTTGCCTACGYCCCCAGCGACTACGCAAAGGTGCTCAAGGACTATATCGCCACTGCCGGAATCGACACGCAGCATCTTGTGATCTACGCGACGGACATTGGCGCGCTGCCGGCCCTGCTKGCGGCCATCGACGACCCGGCCATTGCAAAGCGCATCGTCGTCGGCGACTTCGCGCCGTTCAACCGGCCGCAGTTCATGCAGGAGCGTCTTCAGGGGCTCAAGGATCCCGCGACGGCCGAGGCGGTCCATGCCGCCTTTAACCGCGCACGTGACGAGATCTTGCAGAACGCCTTTATTCGTGGGCTTCCCGAGTCTTTACGCTATGAAGTCACACCGGAATTTAAGGCAGACATCGCCCATGGATGGCAAAACGGCGCGCTGACGTCTGCCGACTCGTTCTATCACTACTACTCTCACTTCACGCGTGACCAGGACTATTTCGAAGCCAACCTGGGCAAGCTGAAGACTCCCGTCAGCGTCATCTGGGGGGAGAAGGACATCTATATTCAAAAGGAAATGGGTCAGGAGCTGGCCAATCGCGCGGGGCTGGATTTCCACGTCCTTCCGAGTATTGGCCACTATCCGCATTTGCAGGACAAGGCCGCAACCATTGCCGAAGTAAGAGCCGCATTTGACGCCAAATAATCCACGGCATTCCGGCCGGTGTMACGGTTGGCGCCGACTACGCGGTGAAGCCGTTTGTTCTCGCTTGCCCGCGCGCCATTGATATGTGGCCGGCTTGAGGCGGAAGCCCTTTTTGTCCATCAGAAGTCAGGAGTCTGCGCAACTCTCACTCTTGCAGGACAGACAGAGTGCCAGGACCATCAAGATGGGTTCTCCGGGTGCTTACAACGCCTCGCCGTCCTTTAGCGTCCGTTTCCGCAGATMGCGTCGCAGCGGCGCTTCAGGCACGTGGCCGGTCGATCTTCCAGATGTAAGGGTTACCCCTAGTCAATCATTCCCGATTTTTGGGACTCGTGGTTTTGATTTTTGGGAACGAGGTCCTATTCTTGGCACCTATGTTGAATCCCGTCGATAACCCAAGCGCCTTGAAGCCCGCGACCTCCACGCCCGCCGAACCCGGGCAGCCAGCCGGCGGGGCCGATCGCGTGCTGTTCGTGCTGGCGGCGCTCGCACAACACGGCKCGCCGATCACCGTGCGGGAGCTCGTCGCCAAGACCGGCCTGCCCAAGAGCACGCTCTACCGGCAACTGGTAATGCTCAAGCGCTGGGGCTTTGTGCTGGAGTCCGACGGCGAGTACGCGCCGGGCCCGATCAGCCTGCAACTGGCGCTCGGTTTTGACATGGCCTCCCACCTKGCCCGCGAAGCCTTGCCCGACATGCGGCTATTGGCACAGCAGTCGGATGAAAGCGTGGGCCTGATCGTCGCCGTCAAGGATCACGCCGTGTGCCTGGAGATGGTGGAAAGCCGCCAGTCGCTGCGCTGCTCGTTCGAAAAGGGGCGCGGCGTGCCGCTGCGCGCCGGTGCGTCGGCCAAGTCGCTGCTGGCGTTCATGCGCGACGAAGCGCGCGAGCGTCTCGTCCATGCCCTGTGCGAGCCAGGCGAATCCGAGCAGSTGCTGGCTGAACTCGCCGCCATTCGCGAGGCCGGCTACGCCGTCAGCGAGGGCGCGGTGGATCCGGGCGTGTGGGGCGTGAGCGCGCCTCTCTTCTCGCGGCGCAGCAAGGCAGATGCGCTGGGTTCCATCACGCTGATGGTGCCGGCGACACGCCGGCAAGGGCGCGAAACCGCTCTGATCGCCATGACCGTGGCAGCGGCAATGCGGATTTCTGCCCGGCTGCAGTCTTACTGAACACAAGGCAAATCATTACCACTGCCGTCGACAAACCGCTACGACGGCCGCCGCTTCGCTACCGAGTAAAAAAGGAGACCTCCATGAACCTACGTCGCAAATGCCTGATGGCCGGCCTGACGGCCCTGATCAGCCTGACTTTCGGCGTCGCCGCMCACGCTGAGGACAGCGCCGTGCTGCGTGTGGCCACCGACGCCACCTTCCCGCCGATGGAATTCGTCGAGAACGGCAAGCGCACCGGCTTTGATGTGGAACTCGTTGAGGCCATGGCCAAGGTGATGGGCAAGCGGGTTGAGTGGACCGACATCGACTTCAAGGGCCTGGTCCCCGGGCTGGTCTCGCGCCGCTTCGACATGGCCGTGTCCGGCATCTACATCACCCCCGAGCGCAGCAAGGTGGTGGACTTCACCGAGCCGTACTACACCGGCGGCCTGGTGGCACTGGTMAAGAGCGGCAACACCACCATCCACACCCCGGTCGATCTGAACGGCAAGAAGGTCAGCGTGCAGGTGGGCACCAAGTCGGTCAGCTTCCTGCGCGACACGTATCCACAGGTGCAGCGCGTGGAAGTCGAGAAGAACCAGGAAATGTTCAGCCTGGTCGAGATCGGGCGTGCCGACGCCGCCGTGACCGGCAAGCCGGCCGCTATGCAGTACGTCAAGACCCGAGGCGGCCTGCGCATGGTGGAGCAGCCGTTGACCACCGAGGAATACGGCATGGCCGTGCGTAAGGACACGCCCGAGCTMACGCGCGCCCTCAATGCCGCACTGACCAAGGTGAAGGCCGATGGAACCTACGCCAAGCTGACCCAGAAGTGGTTCGGCAACGCCGCCAACGCAGCCGCCAAATAAKCCGCGCGAATCATCATCATGGAACTGGATTTTTCTCCTGTCTTTGCCGGTTGGCCTGACATCCTCCACGGCGCCATCGTCACCGTGGAGGTGACCGCCTGCGCGCTGGTGCTGGGTTGCATCATGGGCCTGCTGGTCGGCATCGGCCGGCTGGACCCGAAGCGTCGTGTCATCTATGGCATCTGTACTGCCTATGTGACGTTCATTCGCGGCACGCCGCTGCTGGTGCAGCTGTTCCTGCTGTTCTTCGGGCTGCCGCAATTCGACATCCTGCTGCCGGCCTTTGTGTGCGGCGTGATCGGGCTGGGCATCTATTCCGGCGCCTATGTGTCGGAAATCGTGCGCGGCGCCATTCAATCCGTGGACAAGGGCCAGATGGAAGCGGCTCGCTCGATCGGCATGTCTTCCGGCCAGGCCATGCGCGCAGTGATCCTGCCGCAGGCCATCGTGCGGATGATTCCACCGCTGGGCAATGAGTTCATCGCCCTGATCAAGAACTCGGCGCTGGTGTCGCTGCTGACCATTGCCGACCTGATGCACGAGGGCCAGAAGATCATCAGCGTGTCGTACCGGTCGCTGGAAGTCTATCTGGCGATCGCACTGGTTTATCTGATCCTGACGAGCGCAGCCGGGCTGATCCTGCAACGCGCAGAAAAACGGCTGCGCATGGGAGGCATGGTGCAATGAGCGATTCCGCAATCATCCGGATCCGGAACCTGGGCAAATCATTCGGAGGCCATTCGGTCTTGCGCGGCATCGACTTCGATGTGGAACCGTCGCAGGTCGTGGTTGTGATCGGCCCCAGCGGCTCGGGCAAGAGCACCTTCCTGCGTTGCTGCAACGGCCTGGAACAACCTGAGGCCGGCACCATCGACATCGTCGGCAAGCGGCTGGTGACCGAGGGCCAACTGATCGGCGAGCACGAACTGAACCAACTGCGCACGGAAGTGGGTATGGTGTTCCAGTCGTTCAATCTGTTCCCGCACCTGTCGGTACTGCACAACGTCACGGTGGGCCCCCGCATGCTGCGCGGCATCTCGCGCGAAGAAGCCGAGCGCAAGGCGATGAGCCTGCTTGAGAAAGTCGGTCTTGCGCACAAGGCCCAGGCCATGCCCGCCAGCCTGTCGGGCGGCCAGAAGCAGCGCGTGGCCATTGCCCGCGCACTGGCCATGGAGCCGCGCGTGATGCTGTTCGACGAGCCGACCTCAGCACTGGACCCCGAGCTGGTCGGCGAAGTGCTGCAGGTGATGAAGGTGCTGGCCGCCGAAGGCATGACCATGGTCGTGGTCACCCATGAAATGGGCTTTGCCCGCGAAGTGGCCGATGTGGTGGTGGTCATGGATGGCGGCGGCATCATTGAGGCGGGGCCGCCGTCGGTCATCTTTTCGGCGCCRACGCAGGAACGCACGCGTGGCTTCCTGCAGGCCGTGCTGACGCGGGCATGAGCATGGCTGTGACCCAGAATCCCTGGCAGGGCCGTGTCGACAGCGGCGAGCGCGGCGACACCACGCGCCTGTTCCGCATCGTACATGTGCTGGAAGCAGCAGACCCGACGCCCCTGAGCGGCGCGCCGGTGCTGCTCGGCTTCAGTTGCGACACCGGCGTGCTGCGCAACCAGGGCCGCCCCGGCGCCGCGCACGGCCCGGACGCCATCCGCCAGGCGCTGGCCAACGTGCCGGCGCACGGACTGCCCGCGTTGTACGACGCGGGCAATGTCGGCTGCGAGGACGGCGACCTGGAATCGGCCCAGCGGGCGCTGGCGGAAACCGTACGCGACGCGCTGGCGCGTGGCGGGCTTCCGCTGGTGCTGGGCGGCGGCCATGAAGTGGCCTGGGGCACGTGGCAAGGCCTGCGCGCGCACCTGGATGCACAGGACGATGGCGGGCGCGTACTTATCATCAATATCGACGCCCACTTCGACCTGCGCACCAGCCGGCCCGCAAGCTCCGGCACGCCGTTCGATCAGATCGCCAACGCGTGCGCAGAGCGAGGGCAGCCGTTCGACTATATCTGCCTGGGCGTCAGCCGCCTCAGCAATACGCCGGCGCTTTTCAGCCGCGCCGATGCGTTGGGCGTTTGCTATGTGGAAGACGTGGACATGCAGGAGCGCCACCTGCCATCGCGTCTGGCGGAACTGGCAGCGCGCATCGATGCCACCGACCACTTGTACCTGACCATCGACCTCGACGCACTGCCGGCGGCCGTGATGCCGGGCGTGTCGGCACCTGCCGCCTATGGCGTGCCGTTACCGGTGGTGGAGGAGGTGGCCTTGCTCGCGCGCCGCAGCGGCAAGCTGCGCGTGGCCGACCTGGCGGAATACAACCCGCAGTATGACCGCGACCACCAGGGCGCACGCGTGGCGGCCCGCCTGGCCTGGCGCCTGTTTGGCTGACAGGCAGGTCACTTCCCTGGCCGCGGGCCGACCTGAGCGCTTCGGCGCTTCTGTACTCCGGAGCGCCGGTGCGGATATTGCGCGATTCAGTCACTTTGAGCGATCGTTTCCCTGTGGGGGCTTGAACAAGGGTTTATACCGGGGCATTCTACGGACTCCGTTCGCATACAATGATCGAAATGATCACAATGGATGCTCGGTTMGATCAAATTCGATGTGTCGCGCAGGGTAGCGTGACGGCGTCGAATAGAGCGACGGACTCCAGCGAACAGGAGACCAGACATGCAAAACCCTTCGCGTTTTCGGCGCCAGGCGGTCCACGCGATTCTCTTGATGGGAATGGCCACTGTCATCCCCGGCTTCGGCCTGGCGCACGCCCAGGGCAGTGCCGATCGCATCGTTCGCATCGTCGTGCCCTTCGGCCCCGGCGGAGGCTCKGACGTGCTGGCCCGATTGATTCAGCCCCGGCTCGCCKAGACGCTGAGATCCACGGTCATCATCGAGAACCGACCGGGTGCCGGTGGCACGCTTGGCGCGGGCGTTGTCGCCAAGGCGGCGCCAGACGGCACGACATTGCTGTTGACGGATGCCAGCGTAGCTACCATCGCGCCCGCGCTGTACGCGAAACTCACTTACGCGACCAAGGACCTGACACCGGTCATTAGCCTGGCGCAGTTCCCCAATCTCCTGGTGGCGCCAACACGGTTACGGGCGAATACGCTGGCGGAACTGGTGGCAGAGCAGCGCTCCCATCCGCAGCCGTTGTCGATTGCATCGAGCGGAAACGGCACTAGCACTCACCTGACAGCGGAGTTGCTGAAGAGCGTGACGCATCTGCCGCTAACGCACGTGCCGTACAAAGGCAGTGGCGCKGCAATCAGCGATACGGCAGGCGGCCAGGTCGATCTGCTCTTCACTGGCTACGCGACGGTTGCCCAGCTCATCAAGGCCGGGCGATTGAAGCCGATCGCGGTCACTTCGCCCAAGCGCCTGCCAGAGTTGCCCCAGGTGCCCACTGTCGCGGAGAGTGGCTTTCCAGGCTTCGAGTCATGGATCGCGCAAGTGGTCTTTGCCCCGGCGGGTACGCMGCGCGAAGTGGTGCAGAAGCTGAATGTGGCAATTGCCGATGCGCTCCGGCAACCCGATGTGGCAGCGAAGATGCGGCAGCAGGGCCTGGAGCCTTACGGGAATTCACCCGATGAGTTTTCTACCTGGATTGACGGACAGTCACGCTTGTGGGCACGTGTGATCCGCGAGTCAGGGGCAAAGCCTGAATAGAAAGACGCTTTGGCAGGCCCAGCGCACGCTGCATTGGCGGGATGCCCGAGCTTGCCCAAGACAAAGGTCTCGTAGCCGGCGGTTGCGGGACCTTTACGCCTTTCTGACCAACGCATGCCATCATGCAAATTCTCCATCTCAAGATTAATCGAGCCAATCAATTGAAGGGTCAGTAGCTGCACCTGTCTGTTCCCCGATGGAGCGTTGACGACGTGCCCCCATTTCAAAATGGAAGAAGCTGACCCGTGAGCTGCTTCGAAAGGGCGAGCCGCGCATGCTGATTGTTGATGAGGTCCAACATCTGCAGCCGGGACCTATCGGGAACAGCGGTCGTCCCTGAACCTGCTGTAGTACCTGGGAAATGAATGTTGAGCCTGGGTCGCACGAATGACAATCGTCAACAACAGTTGTTCTGGCGAGCATCCCTTGATCATCAAAATTGCAATTAATCGCCAGGATTCCCGACCCAACCTGAAACCGGGGTTTGGCAGCACAGGCCACCGTGGCCGCGTGCCCGGCGTCGTCCTCCGGCAGGTAGGGGAGTGGCCAAAGGCGGGGGGCAAATCCGGCAGGAAGGGAGAGCATGGCGTACAGACTCCATTGGAGAACCTCCATGCGCATCTCGATCGGGGCATGCATTAAAGCGCAGGGAACGGCAGCAACTGACCGACCACTGAACGAACGGCAAGTGAAACTGCTCAACCGACTGCTCGATGGCTTCGAAGGGACGCTCACCAGTTCCAAGTGGGCGGCGATCGCCAAATGCTCCCCAGACACCGCGCTGCGCGACATCACTGAACTGCTCGCACGTGGCGTATTGCGCAAATCGGATGCAGGTGGGCGCAGCACCAGCTATGAGTTGAACGACCTATCCGAGTAGGCACGCCTCCGGGACATGACTTGGCTCGTGGGGGGAGCGGCGCCTTCATGGACCCTTGCCAACGCCTTCGGAAGGAGGCCAAGATGGACTTCGTTCACCGCAAGGCGCTTCAGCGCCCCTCCCGGTGCCGAAACTCGTCTGGTGGCACACCCATCAGGCGATGGAACATAGCCATGAACGCCGATGCGCTGCTGTAACCAAGGTGGGATGCAATCTCCTCGACCGTGTGCGCAGCATTGAGTAGAGGTATCGCTTTGACAACCCGGAGACGTTGTTTCCATTCGGCCAATGACATACCTAAATTCTTTTACGCGCGCCTTGCTAGCGTCCGTTCGGTCGTTTTGGCCAGCTMAGCGAGTGCGGGCAGTTTGGGAATATCGCCAGGAGAATTTTCCAGGAGTCGGAGGATAGGTACTAACAGTGGGTCGGTTGTGTACGGGAGGTAACTGCCAGTCGCCTTGCTATGAATAAGCTGGTCGAGTAGGACTTGATACAGGCGCAGATTCTCCATTGAGGGAGAGGAGGTGACGTCCGCCGTGCTCAAATGGTCGAGGATGGCGCGCATCAATGGACTTACGGAAATCGTGCAAGGGACGCTGGCGAGACCAGTACATAGGCGTGAGTGCACTGTGAACAAGCAATGGCGTGTTGCAAGTCCCCAAATGCTCAAAGGGAGCTGAGCCGGTGGTAGCCAAATGCCAGAGATCGGGGGAGCGACAAGTTGAGTATCTTCTAGCCTGACCTCGATGATTCCGTTGAACGAGTACAGGAAGACACCACTAACCTCGCTCATCTTKAGTGTGGGAACGGCGTCGGCATCATGCACTGCATGGAAGGAAAAGTTCTCCGCAGACCGCTTTCCGGGGAGTTGCTRTGCTACAGATGTGCGGAAATGCATCGACTTCCTGACGCCCTTTTTTGACCGACCGGTGCAAGTGCCGAGGGCAGGCGGATGGTAAGCATGCTGGTGGTGTGGGTTGGTAGTAGGCCGAAGTGGCATTGCGACGCTCTCCGGTTGGACCGTGAGTCGGGGGGCAATAGCTAGATGAAGACGTGATCGGTACGATAGGCGGCGCCGTTGCACGCTTTGCACTGCGCGGACACATCGCCACGATGCGCGCTGGCGACAACATGAAGTCCGTATTGGCAGCCTTTTCCTTTGCTCCTTTACGATGTCGTTCAGAAACGCGTAGATCGTGCTGCCTTCATGGAGGCTCGACATGCTAGTAGTCCAACGTTTCGGAGAAAGATACTTCGGTCTTCTGCGCGAGGGGATGTCGGATTGGGGTCGCAAGCACGAGCTTGTCGGTGCTGAAATGCACCAGATCGAGGCCGTCCGAATTGATCGGTMCGGATATGATGCCCAAGTCTGTACTTCCATTGTATGGGTGCAGGTAATATGTTGCCTACGCCTATTCCCGACGTCTTGCATGAACTGCGGAGATTCCTGCGGATTTCGGCACAGCCATGATCTTCCGAGCGCAAGCTTGGGAGCTCTAATTCGAAGTCAGGTCKATGCTGAATACGGTACAGATGCGAGGTGCGCGCAGACGAAACGAGAGAGTACKAGAAGTCGTTTGCTGAAGAAGTGATCGGCCCCCGCCATCGTCACCACGGCGACGGACTGGCTCTCCGCCCATCGCGGTATCGTGGTAATGGGCACTCGGATATCGCACTCCCCATGGACAATAAGTGTGTCAGGCGGTAGCCCGGGCAGGGTAGTCCCTGCCACCGTCCACCTTGCCCAGTCCGAGCCCGGCGACCACTAGTACAACATCCCGTAAATAGATTTAATAATTATCAGGCTGTAGGTACGGCTCCAKGAGCGTGACGACCACCTGGGCCATCTCGTCGAGCGAGCCTGCGCCTGGCAACGGCTCCCAACGCCCACTATGGTTGCGAAAGGCGGCGC
>NZ_JBFTLQ010000086.1:0-30577 GCF_056396525.1 Cupriavidus sp. 05T41 | reverse complement strand
GCGCATGCTTGCGTCCACCGGCTTGATCGGCATGATCGGCAAGGCCGAGCGCGGACCGGATGCGATCGGCGCGATCGTGAAAAACGGCTGCGTCTATCTGGCGGCGACCGGAGGCGCCGCCTATCTGATCTCCAGGGCGGTCCGGTCCTCTCGCGTCCTTGCGTTTGGCGATCTCGGCATGGAAGCCATCTACGAGTTCGATGTGGAGAACCTGCCCGTCGTCGTCGCCGTGGATGCCAGCGGCAATAGCGTCCACGAAAGCGGACCGCGCATCTGGCGCATTGCGACGGGTGCACTTTCMGCCCCATTATGACCTCCGGTAGTTCACGGGAGCTKGAGAGATCACCTCAATCGGATCCACGGGTGCCCTTGACAAAAATACCGATTGGTATATTCTTGCCTCCATGAATAAAGCTCAGCGAACCCGTCAGTTCATCGTCGAGAAGACAGCACCGCTCTTCAACGTCAAGGGCTATGCGGGTACGTCCCTGGCCGACATGGCGGAGGCCACMGGGCTGACGAAGGGGAGTGTTTACGGCAACTTTGCCAACAAGGAAGAGGTAGCACTTGCCGCTTTCGATCACAACTGGAAGCAGGCGCAGGAAGCAGTCAGGGCCATCATGGCCACGCGAGAAACCAGCAAGGAGAAGCTGCTGGCATTGACAGGCGTGTACGAAAACCTGCCTGAGGATTTCCCGGAGGGGGGATGCCCGCTGCTCAACACAGCCATTGAAGCCGACGACACTCACCCAGCCCTGCGCGAGAAGGCCATGGAGGCGTTCCGGGGCTGGAAGGCGAACCTTATCACGGTCATCAAGGCAKGGATTGCCTCGCAGGAGTTCCGGAATGGCGTCGACGCCGAGCAGACTGCCGTCACGCTGATTGCCTTGATTGAGGGCGCCATCATGATCTCTCGCCTCACCGKCAACGCCGGCTACAGCAAGGTCGTGATGTCGGCGGTGGAAAAAACCATCGTCGACCTGGCGTGATTTTTTCGACCAAAAATATACCATTCGGTATTTTATCTGCCAGGGGAAGTAACCATGCGCGTCGAACTGAAACGGAAAGTCGTATTCGCCCTGTCGATGGGAATTGTGACGACCGGGATCATTTCCTTCGTCCTCCTTGCTCTCAATCTCGGCTTCTCAGAAGGATTTGCCCTGACGTGGCTGCGTTCCTGGGGCATCGGCTATGTGATCGTCATTCCTACCATCCTCCTGTTCGGTCCGCGTCTGCAAACGCAGGTCGATCGCTTGATTTACTAAGCCGACAGGCCCGCATCGAGGATCACTGACATGTCCAAGCCATTCCCACAGCGGATGCTTACCTTCGTGCTCGTTCTTGGCGCTTTGATTGCGTCGGGATGCGCCCACGATTCCCACAGGCAGGTACAGAAAGCCGAGATCGGATTCATCGATATCGACAAGGACATCTCGCTAAGAAGGATGGTCGTGCACAACTCTGGCCCGAAAGGAACCGTTCTTTTCCTGCATGGATTCCCGGAGACCCTGTACGCCTGGAAGGACATTGCCCTGGCTCTTGGCGACGACTACGAAGTACACGCCATCGATTGGCCCGGCTACGGTTTATMGTCGCGACCGACGGCCGACAAGTTTTCCTATGCACCGAGAGACTATGCCCGTCTCCTGAAGGCTTACATCCGCAAGGCAGGCATCGACACGTCAAAACTCACAATCTACGCAACGGATATCGGAGCCTTGCCGGCCCTTCTGCTGGCGCTCGAAGAACCGGACATTGCCAGGACGATTATCGTGGGCGACTTCGCCCCGTTCGACAGACCTCAATACATGTATGAGAGCCTGCAGATCCTGAAGTCGCAACCTTCCGCCGAGCGGGCTCGTGTTCAGTTGAATGCAAATCGCGAGGATGTTCTCCAGAACGCCTACAGGCGCGGCTTGCCCAGAGAAGTGCAGTTCGACTTATCCGACGAACTCAAGGACGACATGTCGCGCGGATGGGGCCACGGGGAGATCACCTCAGCGGACGCTTTCTACTACTACTACTCACACTTCACGCGGGACCAGGAGTATTTCGAGTCAAACCTGGTCCGGCTCAAGACGCCCGTGAAGGTGGTTTGGGGTGAAAAAGACATCTACATCAAGAAAGAAATGGGCATCGAGTTCGCCGGGAAGGCCCATGCACCGTTCAGCCTTCTTCACGGGATTGGGCACTACCCGCATCTGCAGGACCCGCAGCAAACCGTAGAAGAAATTCGCGCCTCATTCCGGTGAGCCCGCATCGCGAGCGGGCCCGCGCAGCCGCCCTCATTCCGCGTGGCACGTAGGCGCCGCCMCTGACGACGCTGAACTCCGCGTGGCAAACAACCCTTAACCTGGAACATCCCGAGATGATCAATCAAATCGACAAAGTGATTTACACCGGCAAGACCCGCACTATCGGCGGTCGCAACGGCAATTCCCGCAGTTCCGACGACCGTCTGGTCGTCGACCTTTCAGKACCCGGCAGCGACGGCAGCGGTACCAATCCGGAGCAGCTTCTGGGCGCCGGTTGGTCGGCTTGCTTCCTAGGTGCAATCGCCAAAGCGGCACGGGCGGCCAAGGTCGCGCTTCCGGCCGACGCGGCCGTTGAGGCTGAAGTGGATCTCGGCCTGACCGGAGACGCCTACTTTCTGGCGGCGCGGCTCAACGTCAGCCTGCCGGGCCTTGACCGCCAGGTCGCCCAGTCTGTCGCAAATACCGCACACCAGCTCTGCCCATACTCCAAGGCCACGCGCGGGAATATTGATGTCGAAATCAGAATCGTCTGAGGACGGTCGAATTCCGCACGACACATAAGATAAGAAACCCTCTCMTGTTTCGCGCGCATTGGTCGATTCTCGCCGATGCGTGCCACGGACCTTCCCGTGAATCMCATCCGTCGTTCATCACGGAAACCTGCCAATGAAAATGACCCGACTCTTCGCCTCGGCCCTGCTTATCGCTATCAGTGGCTTCCTTTTACCAACGGCTCAAGCGCAAACGCCTGGAGTCCACCGCACCGATCTCGTCCAGCGCGACCTCAGCGTGCCCGATCGTGAGGGCGTACAGGTACGCGTTGACTTTGACCCCGGCGCATTCGCACCAAAACATTCGCACCCTGGGGAAGAACTCGCCTATGTTCTGCAAGGTACGCTGGAATACCAACTCGACGACAAGCCGCCTGTCACACTGAAGGCCGGCGACGCGCTGTTCATTCCGGCCGGGAGTGCCCATTCGGCGCGGAATGTCGGCAGCGGCAAGGCCTCCGAACTGGCAACTTACATCGTCAAAAAGAGCGCGCCTCTGGTAGTGCCGGCCAAACCACCTGGATCAGCCGCAGCGCATTAAAGGAGGCATTCCCATGAACACGCAAGGATCCAGTCAAGCTCCCAATCTGTCGCGCCGAACACTTCTATTAGGCGGCGTGGCGGCGGCAACGCTCTCCACGCTTTACCCAACCCTGGTTACCGCTGCGCAGGCAGAATCCGGGCATAGCGTGGCGTCAGATGCGATCCGCCCATTCCGCGCGCACGTCCCGCAAGTGGCCCTCATCGATCTGCGCCGCCGCCTAGCCGCTATGCGCTGGCCCGATCACGAAACAATCGGCGATCGATCCCAGGGCGTGCAGCTTGAAAAACTTCAGCCGCTCATGCGTTATTGGGCAACGAGCTATGACTGGCGAAAGGCCGAGGCAAAACTCAATGCCTGGCCTCAGTTCCTGACAAGCATCGATGGCCTGGACATTCATTTCATCCATGTCCGCTCGCGCCATGAGAATGCGCTGCCGCTCATCATGACACACGGCTGGCCAGGATCGGTGTTCGAGTTGCTCAACGTCATTGGTCCGCTGACGGATCCCACAGCGCACGGTGGCAGCGCGGGCGATGCGTTCCACCTTGTGATTCCGTCGATTCCCGGCTTCGGCTTTTCACAGAAGCCCACGGACACCGGCTGGAATCCAGGCCGCATCGCACGAATTTGGGACGTTCTGCTGAAGCGGCTCGGATACGCGCACTACGTTTCGCAGGGAGGCGACTGGGGCGCAATCATCTCCGACGCTCTTGGCCGTCTGGCACCTGAAGGGCTGCTTGGCGTCCACGTCAACCGCATCGAGCGCGCCACGACGTTGCCACCGGCGATCGCTATGGCGCTAAAAAGCGGGGACCCTGCGCCGGCAAGCCTGACCTCCGAAGAAAGGCAGGTGTTCGACGAGACGAGGGATTTCCTCAACAAGGGATTCGGTTACGCGGCCATCATGCAAACGCGACCGCAAACCATCGGCTATGGCCTAGCCGATTCGCCGGCGGGGCTGGCAGCGTGGATCTATGACAAGCAGGCCGACTGGGTATTCTCGCGTGGCGATCCGGAACGGGCACTAGGCCGTGACGCGATCCTTGACAACATATCCCTCTACTGGCTCACAAATACGGGTGCATCGAGCGGACGGATATACTGGGAAACCAGTGTCGCCCCGGCAAACAATGCCCCCATCACCGTTCCAGTGGCAGTAACCGTTTTCCCTGGGGAGGTCTACCKGCCGCCGAAGCAGTGGCTGGCACGAGCGTATCMAAACCTGATCTACTACAACCGCGTCGACAAAGGCGGTCACTTTGCGGCATGGGAAGAGCCTGAGCTGTTCAGTGCAGAACTAAGATCTGCGTTTCGATCGTTGCGCTGAGCGGAAGATACTGCGCAGGAGCGGTCTCGGCACACGGTTCACGGTGCCAAAGCGAGCGATCAATGCCCGCTCGAGC
Source organism: Cupriavidus sp. 05T41 (assembly GCF_056396525.1). NCBI lineage: Bacteria > Pseudomonadati > Pseudomonadota > Betaproteobacteria > Burkholderiales > Burkholderiaceae > Cupriavidus > Cupriavidus sp. 05T41. Next base: position 25,824 of record NZ_JBFTLQ010000086.1, on the reverse strand, counting down.
GCTGCCTCGACGGCCATAGGCTCGCCGCTCTCCCCCTGCGCAGGCTATTTGCCGGACAACTCAGCGACCTGGCGGCACGCCGTTCGCGCCTGCGTTGATTCTCTATTCTCAGCTTCACCGCGCGCACCGCGTCTTTGGCGTTGACCCGCAAGATGCCGGCCTCAGAATACAACGCAAGCGACTTGCCGTAGCGTTCGGCATAGGTATCAGCGGCAAAATGGGCCCGCGTCAACTCGGACTGCACGAACACCAATGGCTTTGGACAGTCCCGTCGCTCCCGTTGCGAGCCTCAATCCATCAGAAAGGGAAATATTCAACAAGGTCGAAATCCTTTACAAGATGKGCACTCACMGAAATTTGTCGGCGGCGTGCAATGAAGCTCTGGTCCGCTGCTATGTCAGGCGCTGTGCCAATCGTCCGACATCAGTGAGCAAGCGAGTCGCGCAGCAATCCCGCCGCTTGGAAGCTGCTGCAAAGTCAGCTACCGCGGCCTGAAGAAGTATGCCGGCCGTTCCTTCACGGCGCTAGCGCTGGTCAATCGTTACCTGAGTCGAGKGCATCTGATGGGAGCAGTCCGCCCGTAAAGGGCGAAAGGGGCGCCTCGCCAGCACACCCCAGCGAGGGTACGTGATGGCGAATTCTCTTCACGGTGCCACTTTCCGCTCGAACACGCTCCTGATCAGTCTACGTGACTCGGTTCACCCACCTTATTCAGAGTAGCCCCAGCATGCGAACCCCACTTGCGGTTGCGATAGACAAAGAGTAGGTCGGCGTTCATTGCGCAGACAAATGTGATGAACACTATTTGCGGCGCGCACCGCTATATCGCGTCGCTTTCGCGTGCCCACTTTCCCCATMGAAATTGGCTTGTAGCTGGATCATTMGATTTCCGAATCACGGTCTTTTCCTTCGCGATATTGCGACGCGGCCGCGCTTCGTCGATTGTGGAGGTCCATACCAATCGCAGAGTGTGGCCAGCTATCGGGCGTGAGCAGGCCGGGTTGTCGGCCAACGCAGGGCTAATCCGCTCGTCCACAACATTCAGGAAAAAAACGATGGCCGCAGTCACCACATCTTTGTGTAACGGTCGACGACGCCGAATACGGCTTCAGATTAGGAAACCGGAAGTGATGACAGGTTCCCAATCCGAGGCCACTTTCGGCGCCTATAACCACACAATGACCCTTCACTACGCTATGGCACGGAACGAGTAGCTACGGGCTTGACCACRAAAGATCGCCAGCATTGCAGCAGCCAGCCGCAATCGCATATGCGAAGTCGCCCGTTCGTATCGTCTATATGTGCTGAGTCTCCTCCTCTGAGAAGACGAGGGAACGTCAATAAGAGCTGCTGCCGCACTTGCTAAGTGCAAATCAGCCAGATCAGCTGGCAATATTAACCTTCAGGAGGATAGCGGAGTGAGTACAGATATTCGGAAGATAATCGATGAGTCGCCCATGAGCACGCTTCAGACAGTGGCCGTCATCGCGTGCATCATCTTGAACATGCTCGACGGATTTGACGTACTKGCGATGGCGTTTACTGCGCCCCAACTCGCCGCCGGGTGGGGACTGAGTGGCAAGGAGCTTGGCTTGCTTCTCAGCGCGGGACTGGTCGGCATAGGCGTCGGATCAGTCTTGATCGCTCCGATTGGCGATCGGATCGGCCGCCGCAAGGTCATCCTGTGTTGTCTGTGCATCATCGGGAGCGGGATGCTTGTGAGCTCGGTCACGCAAAGCGTCCTGCAGCTTGCCGCAGCGCGCGCTTACACGGGGCTTGGAATTGGAGGCATGGTGGCCAGCATCGTGGTAATTGGTGGGGAATACGCGTCGAACAGATGGCGCAGCGCTTCAATTAGTTTTCAGTCCACCGGTTATGCCGTGGGGGCTACCGTAGGCGGTGTCATTGCCGCTTACCTGATGTCGATCTGGGGATGGCGCAGCGTCTTCGCGTTCGGCGGCGTAGCTACGCTTCTGGCCATCCCAATGGTGCTCGCCGTGCTACCCGAGTCTCTCGACTACCTCCTCACCAAGCGTCCTGCCCACGCGCTTCGAACAATCAATCGGACACTTGTCAGAATGAAGCGCTCCCCGATTGACACGCTTCCCGAGCTGACCAACGTGACTGAGGCCGCTAAGCCATTCGATGGTGGTGCCGCGCTCATGAGGGCACCGCTGCTTMATMGGACGCTGGCATTGTGGGCCGCTTTCTTCTTTGTCCTGGGAAGTTTTTACTTCGTCGCCAGTTGGACGCCAAAGCTGCTAGTGCAAGCCGGCATGTCAGCCGAACAAGGCGTTACCGGTGGCGTGTTGCTCAATCTTGGGGGCATTGCAGGATCAGTGCTATTTAGTTTGCTATCCGCCAGATTTAGCTTGCGTCCTCTTCTCATCGCCAGCCTGGTAGCCGGTGGCGCGTTTATGTTCGCCTTCGGCACCCACACCACCTCTCTCAACGTGGTGATGGCAGTCAGCATTCTGCTTGGCGCCGTGCTCACMGCATCCGTAGCAGGCATGTATGCCTTGTCGTTGACAATCTATCCGACCGGAATCCGGACGACTGGCGTCGGTCTCGCGGCAGGTGCCGGCCGAATTGGAGCGGTACTTTCACCTCTTGCAGTGGGCGCGTTGTTGGACGGAGGATGGTCCGTTGCCAACCTATACATCGCTTTCGTTCTGCCCATGGCCGGTGCCGCAATAGCAGTCGCCATCGCTCACGCAAGTGTTCCGGACTCCCGTAACCGACGTGAACCGGCAGTGTMATAGCTGATGTACCAGGGCGCGGCAATATTCCAAAGATTCCCGGATATTTAAACATGCAGAAATAGCAATTCATTTTTTGGCTATTTTCAAAAGATTGAGAACCCGGCGTTTCGCCTTGCGCTCGATATTTGTTATTTAGAACGGTCGTGACCGTCATTTATATCGGAAAATTGTCGCCATTAAGACGCGTGGCGACAATCAAAAAATCGGACGATAATCAACATTATCTACAGGAGACGCGAATGAATTCACCGTCAAATACACCCAATTTTCCCATGAATGCGTGGTATGCGGCGGCATACGATGTGGACGTCAAGCGCACACTTCTGGCRCGCACTATCTGTAATAAAAAAGTGGTCCTGTATCGACAAACCGACGGCACCCCAGTGGCACTGGAAGACGCCTGCTGGCACCGTCTGCTTCCACTGTCGAGGGGCCGCCTCGAAGGCGATACAGTAGTTTGTGGTTATCATGGGCTGGTATTTAACGCCAGCGGCCGATGCATTGAAATGCCATCGCAGGAAACACTGAACCMCTCGGCCTGCGTCAGATCCTATCCAGTGGTGGAAAAACATCGCCTGATCTGGCTCTGGCTCGGCGATGCATCGAAGGCCGATCCGGCGACGATTCCCGATTTTCACTGGAATGACGATCCTGCTTGGGCCGGCGACGGCGAGACCATTCACGCCAAGTGCGATTACCGTCTGGTAGTTGATAACCTGATGGATTTGACGCACGAGACTTTCGTTCACGTCACTAGCCTGCATCAGAGCGAACAAGCCGAATCCCCATTCGAGGTGACTTACGACGATAAATTCGTCACCGTATCGCGCTGGATGCACAATGTCGATGCGCCGCCGTTTTGGGCCGTGCAATTGCGCAAACATAACGGCTGGACCGGCAAGGTCGATCGCTGGCAGATTATCCGCTTCGAAGCACCTTGTACGGTCACGATCGATGTTGGCGTCGCGCCCGTAGGAACAGGTGCACGCGAAGGCGATCGCTCGCAGGGCGTTAATGGTTATGTACTGAATACGATCACGCCGGAAACAGATACCACGTCGCATTACATTTGGGCTTTCTGCCGCAATTATCGTATTAGCGAACAAAGCATCACGCAGCAATTCCGTCAGGGCGTGCGTAGCGTGTTCCGCGAAGATGAGATTATCGTCGAGGCGCAGCAACAAGCGATTTTGGACCACCCGGAGCGCGAATTTTACAATCTAAATATCGATGCCGGAGCATTATGGGCGCGGCGATTCATAGATCGGATGATTCAAGCTGAAAATAGCACCACGCTTCCTTCTGACGTTATTCCGATTCGCGTAGCGAACTAAGGCGACGCACGCGTTAGATGAATTAATTCCGTGAATTAGAAAAAATCAACCCGTAAAAATTTAAATCATGAAATTTCGAGACGACTGGGCAATAGTCTCTATTGAACGCATTGAGAACGTCAGCCCGAGCATTCGAATGATAGAAATTGCTGCTGGCAACCATTTCAACATCTGGACGCCTGGTTCTCATTTGAGAGTAAGGGTGAAAGTGGAGGAGCGAACCGAAATTCGGACCTACTCGTTGATCGATATTGGCGATAACAAAAAAATATATCGCATCGCGGTTAAGCTAATGGAAGAAGGGTTGGGTGGCTCGCGCTACATGTGGGGCCTGAAAGTCGGCGATGCGCTCGAAATATCGCAGCCACATAATCATTTCGAGTTGAGCCGCTATGCGCCCTCTTATACGCTGGTCGCCGGCGGTGTCGGGATCACACCGTTGATCAGCATGGCATATGCCTTGAGAAATAGTGATAAGCCCGTACGGCTATTCTACGGCGTACGAAACCATACGGAAGCGGCGCTGGTGAACCTGCTACGAAGTTGGCTGGGCGACCGCCTGGAATTATCCGTGGCCGAGGAAACAGGACCACTCGATTTGAAGAAAATTGTCGACAGCGTGACGGGTGATGGTGAACTGTACATCTGCGGGCCGATCGCCATGCTTGAGACAGTCGGCCGAATTTGGAAAGAAAGCGGAAAATCGATGGGTGCGTTGCGCTACGAAACATTCGCCTCCAGCGGACATTATCCGACTCGCCCGTTCACCGTCGTACTTCCGCGGTTCGGCAAGACAATTGAGGTTGCCGCGCACCAGACGTTACTCGCAGCGCTCGAAGCGGAAGGAATGGAGGTGATGTCKGACTGMAAGCGTGGCGAGTGCGGATTATGCGTAGTCAATATACTGGAAAGCGATGCACCCGTGGATCATCGTGATGTATTTTTGAATCCGTCCGAAAAAGCAGACAGCAAAAAAATGTGCGCTTGTGTGTMGAGAATTAGCGGTGGAACATTGACTCTGGATACAGCCTATCGCAGCTCGACGCTGAACGTATAATTGCATAATGCGGTGATTATTTAATATTTCGTCTATTCTTAATATTTAAATAAATATAAAAAAGGATAATTTCATGGTGGAAAACCGCGGTGTTGCATTCATCAAGCAGGGCGTAGTCGAAGTTAAAGGTATTCCATTTCCAAAGTTGGTTGATCCACGCGGCCGCCCCATCGGACACGGCGTCATTCTCAAAACACTTTCGACCAACATCTGTGGCTCGGACCAGCACATGGTGCGCGGTCGCACCACCGCACCGGCTGGCCTCATTCTCGGCCATGAAATCACCGGTGAAGTGATCGAAATGGGCCGCGATGTCGAAACCCTTAAGGTGGGCGATATCGTGTCGGTACCGTTCAATGTKGCTTGCGGTCGCTGTCGTACCTGTAAGGAGCAGGATACCGGCGTGTGCTTGACAGTAAATCCTTCCCGCGCCGGCGGAGCCTATGGCTATGTCGATATGGGCGGATGGGTCGGCGGTCAGGCTGAATATGTGATGGTGCCCTATGCAGACTTCAATCTGCTGAAATTTCCGAACAGGGAGGTGGCGCTGGAAAAAATCCGTGATTTGACGTGTTTGTCGGATATTTTACCGACGGGATTTCACGGCGCCGTGACGGCTGGTGTTCGGCCTGGAAGCACGGTGTATGTTGCGGGCGCGGGGCCGGTCGGGCTTGCCGCAGCGGCATCGGCGCAGTTGCTTGGCGCTGCTGTAGTCATCGTCGGAGATGTAAACCCAGCCCGATTGGTGCATGCGCGTAAAGTAGGATTTCAGACGGTCGACTTGTCGCAGGATGTGCTGTTGGTAGATCAGATCGCACAGATACTTGGTACATCTGAGGTTGACTCCGCAATCGATGCGGTAGGTTTTGAAGCACGCGGTCACGGGCATKAAGGTGCGCAACACGAAGCGCCGGCTACCGTGCTCAACTCTTTAATGGAAGTGACGCGCGCTGCCGGCAAGATCGGCATTCCCGGCTTATATGTTACAGATGATCCTGGTGCTGCCGATACGGCAGCCAAGAAGGGTTCTTTATCGATTCGTTTGGGTCTCGGTTGGGCGAAATCGCACAGTTTTTTTACGGGCCAAACACCGGTCATGAAATATAACCGCGCATTGATGCAAGCAATTCTTTGGGATCGCATCAAGATTGCCGATATTGTTGGCGTGCAATTGATTTCGTTGGACGATGCGCCAAAGGCGTATGCTGAGTTCGACGCGGGGGCACCGAAGAAATTCGTTATTGATCCGCATCGGCAGTTGAAGGCCAATTGATTGCTGTCATCATCCGAATTATGCCATTAATTATTCACAACATGCTACCTACAGAAATCGAAATAAGTTAAATGAAGCTTACCTGAAGGAAGCTCGGATATTACGTTAAGTATCCGGGCTTTTTTTGAAAATAGCTTGAACCGTCGCATTATTCAATACAATGTCAAGAGCTGCAAAACGCCACGGTCACTTTATCTACGGAATCGTCCAATCTTGCCTGACGACCGGTATTACCGCCTGCATTGCAAGTTTTCCGTTTTGGGAAACCGGGAATTTCATGATGCACTGGGCTAGATTGTGGCTGCTGTCCTGGGCTGCGATGTTGCCCGTGGTGGTGTTTGCTGCGCCGTTCATTCGAAGAATAACGGATCGTCTGACCGGTATTACCTAATACCGGCCTGTCCCTAAAACTACGTTGCGGTATCGTGTGCTCAACATCTATTAAGTAAATACATTACGGATAAGTTTCTTCGTCGGACGCCAGAGCAGCAATGATTCGAGCCTTACAGATTCGCTCCGCCACTACTGCGGACGGACCTGCCCACGATTACCACGGGGTACTACACGAATGTGGCCTGATGGACAACGCATCATTGCTTCCAGATATGTTCCATGTTGCGGTGATGGATGGCCGCATTGTCGCTTTGTGCTGGAGGGGAGAGGCACACTGAAGTAGCGGTGGCCTGTTCAGTGGCGGTTCTGCCGTTTGACGAACCGCTTGCTGACCACCTGGTTGACGGCTGACTCGACAAAACCTGAGGCAATGGGCTCGCCATGTCGATAGCGGTCACCGTAGTTCACGATGAAGTGCCGGTTGTTGTCCAAGTAGACAATGAACTCCTCGAGCTTGCCAAGGAGTTAGGTCGCCAACATGGTCATCCTCCACAACGTTCAGTGGATGTCGCGCAAGCTCAAGGATTTGCAGGAACGCGGGCACCCGGTGAACGCCGAAATGCTCAAGGCCCTGTCGCCGTACCGCCGCGAGCATATCAACCGGTTCGGAGATTACCTGCTCGACTTGCAGCGGCGCGTACCGCCACTCGATCCATCAATCGATTTCGCATTCAAATCAGCAGCTTAGCGGAGATGCGGCGGATTTTTTGCGAATCCCGGCCAAGCCTCGACTACCTCCAACGCGTCGACGACTTCGGCCCTGTACCGGCGCGAATCCCCGCCGCGATGAAAGTCACCAGGTACTCGGACTTCCGTCGCACGTCGCCTGCCTTGACCTCGCCACCGGAGATACGCTCGATGCGGCTGTCGAACACGCTCATTACCAGCGCCCCCACGGCAAACAGATAGGCCCAGTGCGCATAGCTGGCTCCGTTGCCTGGCAGGGCATTGCGGATCGTCCTGACGAATTCCATGGCAAAGGGGTCGAAGTAGTCGGCCAGGTAATCGCTTCCGCGGATGGAACGAAGTGGAACCTCTATGAGCAGAATCTGCTGTCGGAGTATCACATCCGCTATGGCGGATACGGCGGAATTGGCTACTATCATGTCTCCGACATGTATATCGCGCTCTTCAGCAACTTCATTCCGTGCGGCGTGCATGAGGCGGTGTACATCCTGGACGGGCTCATCAGAAATGGCTCTGAGATCCAGCCGGATACCATTCACGGCGACACCCAGGCGCAGAGCGGCCCAGTGTTTGGTCTGTCCTATCTGCTGGGCATCAACCTGATGCCGCGCATGCGCAATATCAAAGATCTGGTGCTATACAAAGCGGATCGGTGTCGCAGATATGAACATATCGAGCGCTTGTGCCGCCAGTCCATCGACTGGGACCTGATCCATCGACACTACCCCGACATGATGCGGGTTCGCCTGGGCGAAGGCGCAGGGGGTCGCGCAGCACCACGATGACCCCATCGTGGGCGTGCAAATGACGGTTAATGTGCTGTCMGACAGCGTGATCGCGGCCGTTACCGGCGGATTGCCCATCACGCGCATCTAAGCCGGTCGCCGGGGCGGAAGTCCCGGCGTACAGGTTTTCCGGAAATTGTCGCCATAGTGATAAGAAGTGCTATTTCCTGCAGACCAAGGGCGACCGCCACTACCAGGGCACCACCTTCCGGGCGCCGGCCTCAACGGCCGGCGCGAACTGACCCGCACTTACTTCAGCGTCTTCAACCGGTTGCTCGCCGCACGCGCGCCTTCGGTACCTGGATACTTGGCCACCACCTGTTCCAGAGTCTTGCGCGCGGCATCCTTCTGGCCGGACTCGAGCTGACTATTGGCCACCGCGATCATGGCGTCCGGCACCTTGGGATGCGTCGGGTTGGCATGGATCATTTTCTGCAGCACCCAGGTGGACCCCTTGTAGTCGCGCTGCGCGTAGAGCGAGTTGCCGAGCCAGTACTGCGCCAGCGGCAGGTACGGGCTCTGCGGATACTTCTTGATAAACGACGAGAACGAATTCCCGGCGCTCTTGAAATCGCCCGTCTGGAAATGCTTGAGCGCGGCGTCGTATTCGGGCTTCTCGCCCGGCTGCGACGTGCCTTGGTGGTCTTCGACCGAAGCGTGCTGCGGCTCGAACTTCTTCAGGCGCGCATCCAGGTCGGCGTAATAGTCTTTCTGCTGCTTCTGCAGCGTCGCCACCGTGTTCTGCAGCACTTCGTTCTGGCCGCGTAGTCGCGCGACTTCCTGGCGTAGGCCTTCGAGCTGGTTCTGCAGGTCGAGTGTGGTGCGGCTGTTCTGCTCAATGCGCTGGGTAGCCGTCGCCTGGAAACTGTTGAACTGGTCGCGCAGGTTGATGACCGTTTTGCGCGCCTGCTCATCGTCGAACACGCCGGCGTGTGCCTGCGTGGGTGGCAGCATACCGCCGCTCGCCATGGCGGCGAGCCACAACAGGGTAAAAACGCGTACTTTCATAAATGGGTCGTCGTGGGTTGTGTCGGTTAGCCCTGGTCACATCGCCGTTGGACAGCGGGCCGAATGCATCGGCGCCCCTATCCAACCCGGAAAAACTCAACGCTCTGCCCCGCATWGACCGCGCGCTTGAGCCACGAGGGCATCTCGCCCTGCCCGTCCCAGTTGAGCCCTTCCGCGTTGCGATAGCAAACCACCGGCGCCGGTGGTGCGGGCGGTGGCGGCGCGAAGCACCCCGCCGCGTCGAGCTCTTCGAGGGTGAGCCCGTAGTCGTCCATCTGCGTCTGGATCCAGCGGATCGCGTCAGCCCGCTCAGTCTTTGCTGTCATCGCTGCCGTCACTGCTGTCGTTGCCTTCGTCCTGATTGTTAGGCAGCGCCGCTGCCCCCGGCTCGTTGCCCGGCTCTTCCCCTTGGTCTTCCTACGCAGTGGCCGCCGAACTTCCGGCCTGCCGAGTTTGCTAGGCAGAATAGGGGCGGACCGGCCGCGCCCGCCAACCTGTCGTTCAGTACAAGAGATCKATTAGGAAACGCTCRGGCTTCTTGCCAATCCACGCGGGAGCCCTACCGCGCCCCGACCAGGTCTGGCCCGTCTTGGGGTTGCGGTACCTCGGAGGCGGCGCGGCCTTCGTCTTGGTCGGCACAGCGCGGGCAGCGGGCTCAACACTGGGCTTGCCCGCAATGTCCTCAATGCTGAGGTCGTAATCCTGCATCAACTGCTGGATTTCCTCCACGACCTTTGGCACTTCCGTGGCTCGCAACTGCTCAAGTTGCGCATTGACAGATGCCAGTTGAGCGAGCAGTGAGGATTTGGACGGGCTTTGAGTTGCGGTAGGCGCTTTTTGCTCCTGTCGCGGCTTCCGGGTTTGCGTCTTCTGAGTCGGCGCTTCCGGGGCAGCCTCCACTCCAGGCAGTGCAATCTGCTTCGGCCCGCGCTTCCGGGTTGGGGTCTCTTGAGTCGTGACTTCCGGAGCGGCAACTTCAGCTAGGATTTTCGGCTTCCGACCGCGCTTCGGGGTCCGCCTCTCTTCCGGCGCAGCTTCCGGAGCGGCGGTTTCGGTGAGCGCTTTCGGCTTCCGACCGCGCTTCGGGGCCCGCGTCTCTTCCGGCGCAGCTTCCGCAGCGGCAGTTTTGGTGAGCGCTTTCGGCTTCCGACCGCGCTTCGGGGCCCACGTCTCTTCCGGCGCAGCTTCCGGAGCTGGGGCGTAAAGCGGTGCTACCGGGGCGGCCGTTTCGGCCAGTTCGTCCTGGGCGGCAGCTTCCGTCGGTTCGTCCGTGGCCAGGACTTCAACCGGAGCTTCGGCCACGGCTTCAGTGGTCGCTTCCGAGGCGGTGGCTTCCATCGATTMTTCCGGTGCCACGTCTTCCGTTGAAGCGTCCGGGGCTGTGTAAGGCCGCCGGCGCCGATATGACACGGTCGCCGTCGGGCCGCTATCCTGGCTTGTGGACCAGAAGTCCAAACGTCGGGTCTGAGTGTCAACGCTGCCACTACCGACGCATGCATCACTGGCTTCACCAATGACGGGATCCGCGTCGCGCATCGCCTCAGCGATGGGAAGCTCCATCTGACCAAGTCCGTCCGTCGCATTGCTCGCGACAACGGGTTCAACCACTTGCTCTGGGGCCAATTCGTTCTCCTTCATTGAAGTCACTGCACGTGCAGACGCTTCCTTATCCCATGGACGGTGAGACCTTGTCTCTTGCGTGTCGTTCGCTTCTCGCCTGCGCCAAGCCTTCCTTACGAATTCTCGCGCCCAATCAACGCCGTACGACTTCGGGACCTTTCTGCCGACTCGTCGTATTCGACGTCCTCGGGCCCGGCGTAACAGAGAGGCTGGAAGGTCTCGTCGGCTTCCCTCGCCTGGCACACACGGTTGAAGTGCGCGTCTTGCGCGCGCCCAAGATGGGGTAGCTTTGATTCCAGTGCAATATGCGACGGTTCGCAAGCCCACCGGCCGAAGCGACGAAGTCTGAACTATCTATTCGGAGCGTCCATCCTCACCCTCGCCGAGCCGGTCTCCGCGACATCCGCCCACGCTTTTGCATCGAAGTGGAACTCGACGACGGCGCAAGTGGGCATGTCGATGATTGTGCTCGATAGCCGGTGCGCGAGGTCGGTGAACTCTGGATTGTGGCCGACGAGCATCACGCGGTCTAGCCCGTTGTCGAGTGCGCAGATCACGGCAAGCAACTTGTCCKGGCTGCTGGCGTAGATGCGTTCATCGACGACGATGTCCTTGCGCTTGTAGCCAATCTTGTCGGCGATGAGTTGTGCCGTGGTCAGCGCACGCAACGCCGGGCTCGACACGAGCAGATCGGGCTCCACCCCGCGATCAGCCAGGCGCTTGCCCATCTTGGACGCGTCACGGCGGCCGCGATCGTCCAACGGACGCTGCCGATCGGGCAAGGACGGGTCATCGCGACTCGATTTGGCATGCCGCACAAGAAACAGAGTTTTCATGATCGAGCCGAAAGAGGGTGACCCCTCAATGATAGCGATGGCCAACAGATCCATGCCCTCAACCTGAGTCCGTTCAAACCAAGTAACCCGGTCTGTGGGTCAGTGCGCATCCGCCTCGAGCTCGTMGCCTGTGTCGTCGGCGCGATTMGCGAGCCTAGCCTTCGACAGGGCAACGGCCTCATGGAGCTTCTGCTCCAGCAGTTGCCGGGGCGGCAGTTCGGTCAAATATTCAGCGACATGAATGCCAGTCTGGTCCAGCTCCAACAACTCGATGTGCTCGCGTTTCTTGCCAGAGCAGAGGATGATGCCTAGCGGCGGCGCTTCCCCAGGCTCCTGCTCATGCTTGGCGAGCCAGCGCAGGTAGAGTTCCATCTGTCCTTTGTCGGCGGCCGCTAAAAGCTCATCCGACTTGCGGGACAATGCGGTGCGCTCAAACAGCATCGAGTCCAGGCGGTCTTGGAGAGTGCGAGTGCTCCAGCCCTCGTTGCGGCACATCTCAAGGTAGAACTCGCGTTTGAGTGGGTCATCTATGTAAATCAGGCTGCGGAGGTGGGTCCAACTCAATTGTCTACTCAGTGCGTAGACAATGTCCTCGCACGGAAAAGCCTCGGCGAGGCGCAGCATATGCCGCAAATTCTTGGCGCTGAAGCCACGACCATGCTCCGCCTCCAACTGCCGCGACAGAGAAACGACGATCTGCTCGCCGTATTCGGCACGCTCCCCGCCCAGTACTTCCGAGCGGATACGCTGGCCGACCCGCCAGTACAGCATCGTCAATGTCGCGTTGACCGTGACGGCAAGCCCCGCACGGGCTTCGCTAATGAGGCGCCGGATGTCCCCGGCAAGCGCGTCGGCATTCACCACGGGCCCCTGTGGCACTACCACCTCCGGGACCTGGGTTGTGACTCGTTTGCGCGTCATCGCAAATGGTCCACGCAGTTGTTGTGCAGATGGCCCGCGCGCTGTATTCCTCGCCCCGCTTTGCGGGGGCCGTTCAATATGAAGTGCCTTCGATTCATTCTCTCATCTCTACAGCCGTTGATTTTGGCCACGCTGCATCAGTCCGGCATCTCGAGCATCCTGGACCCGTCACGCTGTGGCTGAAAGATCCCGCGCTTGCCTTGCTGAGGCCAAGCTGATCATCCGTGCAAAGCCGGGGCGCTTTCAGCGGGTTACCGGCACTAAACAACMGACGTCATGGCTTCCCGCGGCAGATGCTGCGGCACCTTGGCCTCTGCAGCAGCGCCTCCTATTAGAACCTSGCACGATTCTAGCAGTGCGTGCTGCCGGCGAAGCTTCTGCCCGGGGCCCTTCTCTGGTTTTTGGCTCTGCGGCAGTGGTCAGCTATTGCTTCGTAGCGGTTACCCGGAAATGCTCCACGCTCTGCCCCGCATTGACCGCCCGCTGCAGCCAGTCCGGCATGGCACCTTGGCCGTCCCAGCCCTGCCCGTGCGCGTTGCGATAGCGCACCGCCCCAGGCACCGTCGCCGGTGGCGGCTCCGTAAAACAGCCGGCCGCCTGCAGCTGGGCCAGGGTCAGGCCGTGCTGGGCCATCTGGATGCGGATCCAGGTAATTGCTTCGGCGCGCTCGATTTCAATCGACATGGTGTTGGTKAACAGATGTAGGGAGGCGAGCGATCCGGCGTGGCGTCGCCGGGAAGGCGTGGCCCGCTCTCTTTGCTTAAATTTTAATCAATTCCGTTGACGCCGTCGGCACTCGGCCGCCGCTCGGCTTGTCCACAGGCTTGTCCCCGTGCGCGGTGGATAAATGCCATCCGACCCCTTCCGGGGGCCGTCCTCAAGCCGGCCCCGGCCTGAACTTGGTGCGCGCCACCGGCGCCCGACGCCGGGCCGGCACCAGGCGGCGCGCCGCGGTGGCTTCGGCCTGGGCGCGCTCGGCGCGCCGCAACGCCGCTTCCAGTTCGGCCCGCAGCCCGTCCTGTGCCGCCTGCCCTTGTCCGAGCGCCTGCTGGGTCTGCGCCAGTTGCTCGCCGAGCGTGTCGCGCTCGGCCTGCAGCACTGGCCACGGCGGCGTCTTGCGCCCTCGCCTGCCCGGCCGCCAGTTCTGTGCGCAGGTCCGCCGCCGCCTGCTCGCCCTTCTGGCGCAGTGTGCGTTCCTGGTCGATCTCGCGCAGCGCACGGCGTTCGGTGGCGCTGGCCCGCTCCTGGGCCACGGCGACCTGCTCGCGGGTGTGCTCCAACTCGGTCGAGAATTGGGTACGTAGCTCCTGCAGTTGCCGCTCGAGCGCTGCGAGCTGACGCGTACCTTCCTCCTGACGCGCMTGGGCAGCCGCGAGGGCCTGGCGCGCGGCCTCCAGCTCGCCCTGTAGAGGGTTGGCCGGCTAGCGGTCGTTTGCCGGCCAGTTTCAGTCCGTCGATGGGCAGCCGAGGGATGACCGAAGGTCAGTTGGTTACCGCCGTTCGAAGCGAAGTGCAGCGCTCTGCAGTTTCTGCCGATACGGGTGCCGCGCTGACCTAGCGTGAGCCCCGATCGGTCTTCTCAAGCAGTAGCAAAGCTTGCACGGTTTCCATTATTCGACTACATTCGAATAATGGAAACAGATGCCGCACTTGGCGCGCTTGCCGCGCTCGCTMACGCCGTCCGCCTGGCCGTGTTCCGCCTGCTCGTGCAGGCCGGACCAGAGGGCCTGCCCGCTGGTCGCATCGCCGAACTCATGGATATGCCGGCGTCGTCGCTGTCCTTCCATCTGAAGGAACTGCACCGGGCCGGCCTGCTCGCCAGCCGCCAGGACGGCCGATCCATCATCTACATGGCTCGCTTCGAGACCATGAATGGTTTGATTGGCTATCTCACAGAGAACTGCTGCGGCGGRAAYCTGTGCTCGCCGCTCACCGGCTGTTCCGTTACCTCGGAGTCCTGATCATGAAGCGCTTCCACGTTCACGTAAGCGTGGCCGATCTGTCGGCCAGCATCCGTTATTACTCCGCGCTGTTTGCCGCCGAGCCAAGCGTCGTCAAGGACGACTACGCGAAATGGATGCTCGAAGACCCGCGCGTGAACTTCGCCATTTCCGCGCGCGGTGCGCAGCCCGGTGTGGACCACCTGGGATTCCAGACCGACGGCGCCGCCGAACTGTCGGAGCTGAAGTCGCGTGCCGAGGCTGCCGACATGGCGCGACTCGACGAAGGCGAGACGAGCTGCTGCTATGCCCGCAGCGACAAGTATTGGCTCACCGATCCGCAAGGCATCGCATGGGAACACTTCCACACGCTTGGCAGCGTGCCGGTGTACGGGGAGTCCCGGCAGGTCGAGGCCGCGTCGGCGCAATCCGCATGCTGCGCCCCGCGAGCCCCGAAGGGAAAGCCCGTCGGTATCGCGGTCACGTCCAAACCTTCTTGCTGCTAAGKGCCAACCATGAGCGAAAAGATCTACAACCTGCTGTTCATCGGTACCGGCAATTCGGCAAGGTCGATCCTCTCTGAAKGGCTGATGAACCATCTKGGCAAGGGCCGCTTTCGCGCCTATTCCGCCGGCAGTCACCCGACAKGCGTGGTCAATCCCTTCGCGCTGGCGGCACTGGCGCGCCATGGACTGGATACAGCGGGGCTCCGCAGCAAAAGCTGGGATGAGTTCTCGCAAGATGGCGCCCCGCAACTCGATTTCGTTTTCACCGTGTGTGACAAGGCCGCCGGAGAGCTGTGCCCGATATGGCCCGGCCAGCCGATGTCCGCGCACTGGGGCGTGCCCGATCCCGCGGCATGCGAAGGTACCGATGCACAAAAGCAGCAGGCCATCAACGACGCCACCATCACGCTGAAGCGTCGCATCGAACTGTTCCTGTCGCTGCCCTTGCCGAAGCTGGACGCCGTCGCGCTCCAGAAGGCCGTGCGGGACATCGGAACGAGCTGACAGCGTCTCTCTCGCCCGACCCCTAACTTTTTTGCTGCCCCCATGACTACGAACGTCCTGATTCTCTGTACCCACAATTCCGCACGCAGCGTGCTCGGCGAAGGCATGCTGAACCATCTTGCGAAGCAATTTGGCCGCGACATGCGCGCCTACAGCGCTGGCAGTTCGCCAAGCGGCCGCACCAACCCGTTCGCCATCGACGTGCTACGCGAAGCCGGGGTCGACGTAAGCGACTTCCGCAGCAAGAACTGGGACGAGTTCGTCGCCGAAGGCGCGCCCAAGATGCGCGTTGTCATTACTGTCTGCGATAGCGCCGCCGAGGAGGAATGCCCCTATTGGCCMGGCAGCCCGGTCAAGGTGCACTGGGGCTATCCGGATCCGTCGAATACGCAAGGGGGAGACGAGAAGAAGCGGCTCGCGTTCGAACTGACGCGGCAGGCCATCGCCTACCGGATGCTGCAGTTGCTGCTGCTGCCAATCGATGAGATGACCGACGCGGAGTTGCAAGAGACCCTGCAGCGTCTCGCGCGGAGCTAGTTTATGACGAAGATTGATCTGCCACGCCAGATCGCCGGGGAACTCATCGGTACGGCGTTGCTGCTTGCGGTGGTAATCGGATCAGGCATCATGGCCGAGCGGTTGGCTGGCGGGAACGTTGCCGTTGCGCTGTTGGCCAACACACTGGCCACGGTCGGTGGACTTTACGTCCTCATCGAGGTGTTCGGCCCAGTCAGCGGTGCACATTTCAATCCGGCGGTCAGCATCGTGATGGCGCTCCGGGCTGAATTGCCGAGATCTGCCTTGGTTCCGTACATCGTCGCGCAGTTGACCGGCGCGGTATTGGGTGCCTGGCTGGCACATGCCATGTTCGACGTCAGCATCCTTCAGCTTTCTTCCAAGCTCCGCAGTGGGCCAGGCCAATGGATCGCGGAGGCCGTGGCGACGGCCGGGCTGATCCTGGTCATCCTGCGCGCACCGGACGGGCGGGCCCCGGCCATGGTAGCCAGCTACATCGGCGCGGCTTACTGGTTCACGGCTTCGACTTCCTTTGCCAATCCGGCAGCCGCCTTCGGACGGATGTTCAGTGAAAGTTTTGCGGGCATTGCACCGACAAGCGTGCCCGGATTCATGTTCGCGGAACTGATCGGCGCCGGTATCGGGCTGCTGGTCCATACCGCCTTGCTGCCACGTCCAGACGCGCCCGGGCATCCGAACGTCATCGAGGCGTCTGGCCAGCACGCGACGCGCGATGATTGATACGGGAACTGGCAAGTAATACAGGGCCGAGGCCCACCAAGGAAACACAATGTCTGTCACGATCTACCACAATCCTGAATGCGGCACGTCGCGCAACACGCTAGCAATGATCCGCAATGCAGGCATCGAGCCCGAAGTCATCGAGTATCTGGTGACACCGCCCTCGCGTGCAAAGTTGCAGCAGATGATCGCGCAAGCCGGCCTGACCGTGCGTGAAGCGATTCGCGAAAAAGGGACGCCGTACGCGGAACTGGGCCTTGCCGATCCCGCATTGACCGACGATCAGTTGCTCGACGCGATGCTCGCGCATCCGATCCTGATCAACTGGCCGTTCGTCTTGACAGAGCGCGGCGTCCGGCTATGCAGGCCGTCGGAGCTCGTGCTCGACATTCTGCCGTCGCCGCAGCAGGGTCCGTTCACCAAGGAGGATGGCGAGGTCGTCATCGACGCACAGGGTCAGAGGGTCACGCGATGACGGTTGCATTGCCCAATGTCGTGCCGTCAGTGCTCGACACGCCTGACCTGCAGAAGCTCGAGCCAGCGCGTGTCAGCACGCACCCGCCTCGCATCCTGCTGCTCTACGGCTCGCTGCGCGAGACGTCCTACAGCCGGCTGCTGACGCTGGAAGCGCAACGCATCCTGCAGCATTTCGGCGCGGAGACGCGTGTATTCGACCCCCATGGCCTGCCGGTGACCGACAGCGTGCCCGCCGACCATCCGAAGGTTATGGAGCTGCGCAAGCTATCCGAATGGTCCGAAGGTCAGGTCTGGTGCAGCCCTGAGCGCCACGGCACACTGACGGCGGTTTTCAAGAACCAGATCGACTGGCTGCCGCTGGAACACGCCGGCATCCGGCCGACGCAGGGCCGCACGCTGGCGGTGATGCAGGTCTGCGGTGGATCGCAATCCTTCAATGCGGTCAACGCCCTGCGCGTGCTGGGCCGCTGGATGCGGATGGTGACGATCCCGAACCAGTCGTCGGTGGCCAAGGCATACCAGGAGTTCGACACGTCCGGCCGGATGAAGCCCTCTTCCTACTACGACCGTGTGGTCGATGTGATGGAGGAACTGTACAAGTTCACGCTGCTGGTCCGGGACCGGTCCGATTACCTGACCGACCGCTACAGCGAGCGCAAAGAGGCGGCCCCGGCGCACGCGGCGGCGCTGGCTGCCGCGGCGATGGACCACGAGCGGCACGCGGCTGACGCAGACACCGACGACGGCGAAGTCGAGTAGGACAGAACATGGCGAACTCGCCGACTGGTAGTCTCGTGGCCCGACTCGGGGCCGTTACATAGGGATTCCGAGTCATCTCTTCTTGATAGGCTGCAACGGACTAATCGACAAGAGGTTGGACCGGCAGCAAGACAAACGCACATCTGTGATGCGCGACACCGGGCGCATGTGGCCGTGCGAGCAAATCGACGCGCTGGCACAGCCGACGGTCGATATGCAGCGCCTGCCGCGCAAAGCGCGCCAAAGGAGGCCGATGTGATCGCCGCGCGCTCAAATCAGCAGCGGCCCTTCTTCGCCTGCCCAGGCGGGCAGAAGGACTCGTTCCCATACTGGTCAACCCGGCAATTCCCTTTCTTGGCTTGACCGGGAGGGCAGCCATTGCCTTGGCCACCGCCGTAGCCATCGTCGTAAGGAAGCACGGCGCAGCCGCTAAGCAAAGCGCCACAGGCGATCAGCAACAACAAAATGGATTTCATAACTCTTTTTCTGGGGACCTTCGCGGGAGTATATCGGTCGCAATCCCGCTCATTTGTAATAAATAGTGAACCCGGGATCGGGGGTATCCCGTTTTATCGGATCGATCTGCATTGGAATCTTAGTTCGATGGGGTGTCTCCTTGTGATGGCGCATTGTGGGCCCTGCTGAGCCTCCGACTTTGGCGTAACGAAACGCATGGCCGGCCAGGCGGCTGCTGCGCAGATTGCTCCGGAATTCACGAAATAATTCTTATTTCCCTTCACGAAAGGCTTGACGTACGGCATTAAAGATCCTGCGACCCATGAATTGTGATTTGTTGGGTGCACAATACTTTTCGTCCCTCGAAAGTMGCCAAAGATGCAAAGCGCTTTAGGGTACGCGAGGGCAAGTCGCGCCCTGCAGTGGATCCTGTGCAACGCTCGATGAGCCAAGAAAACGAGAGTCCTTTGACCATGAGTGGATTCGCGACTACACTCGCCGCGTAGCGTCTCCGGAACTGGGTCATCCGGGGCAAAAAAGATAAGGAGCGCGAGCATGGGCCACAGAAGCCCGGCGGTGCGATATGGCCGAGAACATCGGCTATTTCGGGAGTTGGGGGTAGTCACGGGGTGCGGCGGCTTGGGTCGCCAGGCTCGGCTCAGGGGTGGCTTTACACTCATCGAGTTGATGATCACCGTGGCAATTATTGGCATCCTTGCCGCCATTGCCTATCCCTCCTATATCCAATTCGTTGTGCGCTCCCATCGCGCAGCGGCGGAGTCGTTCCTGCTGGAAGTCGCCAGCATGCAGGAGCGCTTCCTGGTKGACAACCGGGCCTATGCCACCAGCCTGGCCGCACTCGGCTATGCCAGTCTTCCCAGCACAGTTTCCCCCAGCTACCAGATCACGGTCACTGCGGTCGCAGGCCCGCCACTCGGATATTCCCTGACGGCGGCCCCTCAGGGCACCCAAGCCACGAACGACGCGGCATGTGGAACGTTGACGCTGTCGAATACCGGGGACAAGAGCGTCTCCGGAACGGGTTCGAATTGCTGGAAATAGCCCATGCGAAATACTCATGCATCGAATATAGCCAGCGCCGTCGCGGATCGCGGATTCACGCTAATAGAGCTGCTGGTAGCGTTGACGGTGCTTGCCATCATCGCGTTTGCTGCGGCCCCATCGTTCTCGAGCCTGATCGTGACACAACGCGCACGCAACGCCTCGCTGGATCTTTCCGCCGCGCTGACATTGACGCGCAGCGAGGCAGTCAAGCGCAACAGCAGTGTCACCATGGCCGCCTCCGGCGCCTGGGCCGGGGGTTGGGCCGTGGCCGCCGGCACCGAAAAGGTGCGCAGTTTCGGTCCATATGACGGCATTTCGATCACTAGCAGCGCGGGCAACTCCCTATCGGTCGGTAACGACGGGAGGCCCACTGCCGGCAGCCTGACGTTCCAGGTGGCGCCGTCGGTATCACCTCAGGCAGCCACGACGATCTGCGTGCAGGTAAGCGGAACCGGCCGCGTCGCTCTGGTATCCGGAACATGTACATGAACTCGCGCTCACCCCATGCGTGTAAGCGCTTGCGCCAGTCGGCGCAGCGCGGCGCCACCCTGATCGAGGTTTTGATCTCGGTCGTCATCCTGCTCGTGGCGCTGCTGGGTACCGCAGGCCTGATTGCCCGCTCCAGCCAATCGGAAATGGAATCTTATCAGCGCGTGCAGGCGCTGACATTGCTTCAGGACATGGCCGCCCGACTCAATGCTAACCGCCAGGCTGCAGCCTGCTATGCCAGTGGCGCCACCATTACCAAGGCGGGCAGCGCCACCGTTCCCGCTCCAACTTGCACAGTCGGCACCGCTGCACAGCAATCCATCACAAGTACCGACCTGGCAGCTTGGGGGGCAGCATTGCTTGGCAGCGCGGAGAGCAATGGCGGAGCGACGGTAGGTGCCATGATTGGTGCAATCGGTTGTATCGAAGCCCTTGATGCTACAAACCAGATCTACCGCATCACGGTAGCCTGGCAGGGCCTTGCAAAGACGACCGCGCCGACGCTGCCGTGCGGCAACGGACAATTCGGCAATGACAGCTATCGCCGTGCGGTAAGCATTCAGGTACGCATTGGAGTTCTCTCGTGAATCGGCAGCGCACCGCGATTGCGAAGCGCCTCCGGCAGGGCGGCATGTCGCTGATMGAGTTAATGGTCGGAATGACACTTGGGCTACTGCTCTTGACTGCCCTGGGGAGTCTGTATTATTCCACCACGCGGTCGCGCTCAGAGTTCTCCAATAGTGMCGAGCAGGTGGAAAACGGGCGCTATGTGGTAGACATCGTGGGTCGTGAAGTCGAGCTTGCCGGTTTTTTCGGCGCCGCCAGCGTAGCCAGTGGCGCAACCGTGGCAAGCCCCGCGCTGTGCGCTACATCGCCGGGCGCGCTGGGTTTMGTCAACTMACCGGGGACGGTGCCTGTCGGCCTTCAGGGCTACGCACCGGGTACTGTGGCCCCATGCCTGCCGAACTTGGCTCCGGCATCGGAAATACTTGTGATAAGGCGCGTGTCGACGACGCCCGCGGCGGCGGCCACCGTCGGGCAACCTTATATGCAGGTATCGTACTGTTCCAACGACGCTACATCGTTCGTGTTCGGTGCCAGCGCTCCGGCCTTCACCATGCGCACCAAGGCATGTGACCCGGCTATTACCGCGGAGTTGCGCGCGGCTGTAGTCCGTATCTTTTATCTTGCAGCTTGCGATGTGTGTTCCGGCGCTGGCGACGGCGTACCGACGCTGAAAATGGCGGAATTGTCCGGCGGAGCCTTCCAGGTCAGCTCGGTGGCGCAAGGCATTCAGGATATGCACTTGTCCTACGGCGTGGATCTCGACAGCAACGGCTCCGCCGACTGCTACGTCGGCGACCCTGGTGTGAACAACAGCGCCATTTGCACCTCGGTACCTGCATACGACTGGGCAACTGCCCTCACTAACTGGCAGAACGTCACTTCTGTACGCATTCAGGTCCTTGCCCGCACGCGGCGGACCTCGCTCGGCTGGGCAGACAGCCGCACCTATGATCTCGGACGGCCCACGGTCAGTGGCCCGTTCAACGACGGCTACAAGCGCCATGTCTACGCCCGGGTGGCAAGGCTGGCCAATGTGGCTGGCCGCCGGGAGTAAGTCATGCTAATCGCACAGCGCCGGCAGTCCGGCGCCACTCTGATTGTTACGCTAATTTTCCTTGTTATCTTCTTGCTGATGACGATATCGTTGGTCAGCTCCAGTGTCGTCAATGTGAAGGTCGCCGCTAATCAGCAGCACGGGGTGGAGGCGCAGAATGCCGCGCAGCAAGGCATCGAGCAAGTCATTAGCAAGGACTTCACCGCCAACCCGGCGGCAGCCGCTGCTAGCGTCCCGGTMGATGTGAACGGCGACGGTAGCGCTKACTATACGGCGCAGGTCGCCGCGCCGGTGTGCCAGACCAGCAAGCCGGTAAGGAATGCGGACCTCGATACGTCCAATGCCGACGACGTCTCCTGTTTCGTTGGCAATGGTAACCAGGACACCGGCATCTTGACGGCATCCGGAGGCGGTGGCGGAAATTCACTGTGCAACGCCACGCAATGGGACATAAAGGCCAGCGTCAGCGATAGCGCCGCCACAGCCGCCAGCACCACCTTKCACCAAGGCATCTCAGTGCGCGTGCCTGTCGGCACGGCATGCCCGTAAGCTTGCTGTCAACCCAGATTTCGATTGCCTCACCCCCTGACCTCAGGACCCACAATGCGTCAATTCGCTGAACACGCCGCCTCGCGCATTGCCATCGCCGCGTTACTMGCGCTGTCCGCCTTGCACCAGGCAAAAGCGGAGGACATCGATCTGTACACTGGTTTGCAGCCCCTGGCCGGCAAGCCCAATGTGCTGATCCTGCTCGACAATGCATCGACCTGGGATGCGTCGGCCAGCTTCACCTGCTCCACATCGGGGGTCGTCTCCAGCAATAATGCAGGCAAGGACGTCGGTGCCGAGCAGTGCGCGCTCTACAACGCGGTGTCGTCGATCAAGACCAGCCCCTCACTGMTKGGTAACCTCAATCTCGGCGTGATGATGTTCGGCTCCGGGAGCAACAACGGCGGCAAGTTCAAGTTCCCGTCGGCGGCTCCCTATAAGTTGCCGGTGATGGACAGTAKCGGGGTCGACAGCTTCCTGACCTATGTGAAGACAATCGACCGTCAGGCCGACAACTCCAATAATTCGCAGGTCGGCGGTKGTATGCAGGAGTMGTGGGCTTACTATGCCGGCCAGACTGGCTTGTCCGGCACCAAGTACACCTCGCCCATAGACAATCCGTGTCAGCGCAATTTTGTCATCTATATCGCTAACGCCGTGAACAACGGCAAGCCGCAAGATACAGGCCAGGTTGCCACCGATGCCTTGGTTGCAGCAGGCGCGACTGCAGCTCAGCAACAGCAAATTGTCATTCCCGCTCCCAACAACAAATACCAGAGTAATTGGGGCGACGAATGGGCTCGCTTCATGTACCAGACCGACGTCCAGGGCAACATGGCCAACCGTCAGAACATCGTGACCTACACGATCGCGGTGACCGATAGCAAAAACCCTGACTATGTCCAGTTCGCGAGCAGCATGGCGACCAATGGCGGCGGCAAGACATATGTGGTCCAGCTCGGTGACGTCAATGGGCTGACGTCGGCCTTGCTGCAAATCTTCAACGAGGTGCAGGCCATCAATAGCGTGTTTGCCTCGGTCAGCCTTCCGGCCTCCGTCAATGCCCAAGGTCAGTTCCTCAACCAGGTCTATGTGGGTATGTTCCGCCCGGATGCCACCGCAGCACCGCGGTGGCAAGGCAATCTCAAGCAGTATCAGATCGGCTATGACACCGGCGGCAACATCGTACTGCAGGATGCCAAGGGCAACGCTGCCATMAGCAACGCATCGACGGGCTTCATCTCTCCGAACGCTGTCGGCTTCTGGACGACGGAGCCGCCGCTTTCCTTCGGCGCGGCCGGTTATGGGGCCAGCGCGGTCAGTAATTGGCCTGCTACAGGATACTGGCAGAACAGCCCGTCCAGTGTCGGGTGGGGACTTGATTTCCCTGATGGGGAGGTTGTGGAGAAAGGAGGCGCGGGCGAGATGCTGCGCGCACAGTTGCTGACCAGCCAGACCGGCCGGCAACTGATAACCTGCAATGGCGCGGGTAGTTGCCCGACTAACGGGGCGATGCCGTCATTCGATAGTTCCAATGCGTGGCTGAAGGACGCGAGCGCCACCGGCGGCCTTGCCATTATCAACTCGGGGACCAGCGGCGCGGCCACCATCACCGCCACCGAATTGCCTAAGCTTATCGCCTGGGTACGCGGCCAGGACGTCGCCGCTTCGGATTCCACCAGTCTGGCCGGCACCGAAGCGGAGCCGGGTCCCGGCGGGTCGGTGACCGTGCGCAGTTCGATCCACGCAGACGTACTGCATTCCCGGCCGGCTGTCATCAACTATGGCGGCAGCAAGGGAGTCGTGGTGTTCTACGGCACCAACGATGGCGTGTTCCACGCGATCAACGGAAACCAAACGCAGGGCATTGGCAGCGTGAGGCCGGGCGGCGAGCTATGGGGCTTCATCGCACCGGAGTTCCTTGGCAAGCTCAGCCGTCTCTACACCAACTCTCCGGAGGTGAAGCTCTCGACCACGCCTGCCGGTATCACTCCCGCTCCGGCGCCACGGGATTACTTCTTCGACGGAAGTACCACCGTGATGCAGGACTTGCGCGACGCGGCCAATCCTCGCGTGGTCATTTACCTGACGGCACGCCGCGGCGGGCGGCTGATCTATGCAATCGATGTGACCGATCCCGTCAATCCGCGCTTCCTGTGGAAACGCTCCAATGCTGATATTCCCGAACTCGGCCAGACCTGGTCCCAGCCGCGCATCATGCGCGTGCGCGGCTACGCCAACCCGTTGGTCGTGATGGGCGCGGGCTATGACTCGGCCGAGGATAGCGACCCGTCGCCGGGCGTCGATAGCATGGGGCGCGGCATCGTGGCATTCGATGCCGCCAGTGGTGCCATTGTGTGGAGYGCGCTGCCTAACTGTAGCGGTATGAGCGGTACATGCCTGTCGGTTGCAGGCCTGACCCGGGCCATCCCGTCGGATGTTACTGTGCTCGACCGTAATGGCGACGGTTATATCGAACGCCTGTACGTTGGCGACGTCGGCGGCAATCTCTGGAGAGCCGACTTTGAAACCACCGCGGGCAATGCGCCTGCCAACTGGACGCTTAACAAGCTCGCTGCACTCGGCGGCGCATCCAACACGAATGACGCGCGCAAGTTCTTCTATGCACCCGACGTCATTTCCACTGCTACCTACGATGCCATTACGGCCGGAACGGGTGACCGCGAGCATCCTCTGTACTCGGCCTCGACCACGCAGGGGACTGCTTACAACGTGGTCAATCGCCTCTACATGCTGAAGGATACCAACTTAAGCGGCATGCCGGCCGCCTGGACTCCCATCACAGAGGCKCTCCTCGTCAACAATACGAGCACCACTGCCAAGTACGACGGTACCGGTTCGGGCTTCTACATTACGCTCAGCAATCCCGGCGAGAAAGCAGTGAATGCACCGCTCACCGTGGCCGGAAATACCACCGTTGGCACAAATACACCAGCAGTGCCTCAGGCGGGCATGTGCTACCCCAATCTMGGCATCGCCCGGAGTTATTCCTTCAGCTTCCTTACGGCATCAGGCCAAAACCCACAACGTTCGATTATCCTGGATGGCGGCGGTTTTCMGCCTTCGCCGGTATTCGGCATGGTATCGATTGGCAGCGGCACGACAGCTACCGTTGTGCCGGTTTTGCTCGGTGGCGGTAACCAGACCGGAGCCGGAGGTGGCGACGCCACCTCGGCACTAGGTGCTCAGAAGATCAATATCGCGGGCGTGGGCAAGCGCAAGCGCATCTACTGGTATCCGGAGAGCGACAAGCACTAAAACCCCGCATCAGGCATTCGTTGGATGCGACGAGGCAGACTGCGTATGMGCGCGCAGTGCACGGCGCGCGGTTGCGCTGGCCCGTCTCGCGCCCGTGTGCTCCAACCCCGTCAAGAACGCAAGGTCGGCAACTGCCGCGCGAGTACATCGATCCGACGCTTGCCTTTTCCTTGCGCGCCTGCGTGGCCGCGTGGGGCTGACGCTMGGCGTCCCGCTCGCCGATGGGCGGCCCAGCGTGTCGCGTGA